>NZ_JBQQBS010000035.1:0-105678 GCF_052245395.1 Streptomyces sp. 4N124 | reverse complement strand
ACCGTGAACGAACCGCTGGCCGCCGACGGCGAGGACGCCCCACAGGGGCCACCCGCACCCGACGACGAAAGCAGCACGGGTGGTGCGGGTGGGAACGACAGGGCCGAAGGCGAAGCCGAGGCCGAGTCGCAGCCGGAGCCGCAGCCGCACCCGGAGCCGAAGGCCACCGTGCCCACCACCCTCCAGACGGCCTACACCGCAGCCGCAACCACCCTCACCCACCACAACCTCACCACCACCCAGGCCAAGATCTACCTCGTCCTCGACCGCTCCGCCTCCATGCGCCCGTACTACAAGGACGGCTCCGCCCAGGCCCTCGGCGACCAGACCCTCGCCCTCGCCGCCCACCTGGACCCGGACGCCACCGTCCACGTCACCTTCTTCTCCACGGAAGTGGACGGCACCGGCGACCTCACCCTCCCCGACCACACCCCCACCAAGATCGACGACCTTCACGCCTCCCTCGGCCGCATGGGCCGTACGAGCTACCACGCCGCGGTAGAAGAAATCACCACCCACTACACCAAGTCCGGCACCACCCTCCCCGCCCTCGTCATCTTCCAGACCGACGGCGCCCCGGACGCGAAGACCCCGGCCACCCAGTCCCTCACCGAAGCCGCGAAGACCCACCCCACCCTGTTCTTCTCCTTCGTCGCCTTCGGCGAGCACGACAACAAGGCCTTCGACTACCTCCGCAAACTGAAGACCGAGAACACGGCCTTCTTCCACGCGGGCCCCACCCCGAAGGAACTCACGGACACGGAGTTCTACGAGGGCGTACTGGCGAACTGGCGCCCGTAACGACGGCACCGCACCCGAGGCACCCCACGGAGTGCCCGTCACCCCGTAAAACGGGAGGCGGGCGCCCCATACCAGTCAGCTACGATTTCAAGGTTCGTAGACGGTCCAAACACACCAATACCGTCACTCCATGTAGCGACTTGGGAGCAGCCCGCAATGGCTCGACACCTCATCACCAGCGCCCTTCCGTACATCAACGGGATCAAGCACCTGGGCAACATGGTGGGGTCCATGCTCCCGGCGGACGTCTACTCCCGCTACCTCCGCCAGCGCGGCCACGACGTCCTCTACATCTGCGCGACGGACGAACACGGCACCCCGGCCGAGCTGGCCGCGAAGGAGGAGGGCCTCCCGGTCGACGAGTTCTGCGCGCGGGCACACGACCAGCAGAAGGCGATCTACGACGGCTTCAACCTGGCCTTCGACTACTTCGGCCGCAGCTCCTCCCCCCAGAACCACGAGATCACCCAGGAGATCGCCCGCGAGCTGAAGGCGAACGGCTTCATCGAAGAGCGAGCCATCCGCCAGGTGTACTCGGTCACGGACGGCCGTTTCCTCCCGGACCGCTACATCATCGGCACCTGCCCGCACTGCGGCTACGACAAGGCCCGCGGCGACCAGTGCGAGAACTGCACCCGCGTCCTGGACCCCACCGACCTGATCGACCCGCGCTCCGCCATCAGCGGCAGCAGCGACCTGGAGATCCGCGAGACCAAGCACCTGTTCCTCCTCCAGTCGGCCCTGGCCGGCGAGGTCGAGGCATGGGTCGACGAGCGCGCCGACAACTGGCCGATCCTGGCGTCCTCCATCGCCCGCAAGTGGCTCACGGAGGGCCTGCACGACCGCGCGATCACCCGCGACCTCGACTGGGGCGTCCCGGTCCCGGCGGACACCTGGCCCGACCTGGCCGCCGACGGCAAGGTCTTCTACGTCTGGTTCGACGCCCCGATCGAGTACATCGGCTCGACGAAGGAGTGGGCGGACCAGGACCCGACCGGCAACCGCGACTGGCGCTCCTGGTGGTGGAAGTCGGACGCGGACGTCCAGTACACGCAGTTCATGGGCAAGGACAACGTCCCCTTCCACAGCGTGATGTTCCCGGCGACCCTGCTGGGCACCCGCGCGCCGTGGAAGAAGGTCGACGTGATCAAGGCCTTCAACTGGCTGAACTACTACGGCGGCAAGTTCTCCACCTCACAGCGGCGCGGCGTCTTCACGCACGACGCCCTGGAG
Source organism: Streptomyces sp. 4N124 (assembly GCF_052245395.1). Lineage (NCBI taxonomy): Bacteria > Bacillati > Actinomycetota > Actinomycetes > Kitasatosporales > Streptomycetaceae > Streptomyces > Streptomyces sp. 4N124. Next base: position 103,644 of record NZ_JBQQBS010000035.1, on the reverse strand, counting down.
ATCCTGCCCGCCGACTACTGGCGCTACTTCATGATGGCCAACGCCCCGGAGTCCGACGACTCGTCCTTCACCTGGGAGCACTTCACGGCCACGGTGAACAAGGACCTGGCGGACACCCTCGGCAACTTCGTCAACCGCGTCCTGTCCTTCTCGAAGAAGCGCTTCGGCGACGAGGTCCCGGCGGGCGCGGAGCCCGGCGAGGCGGAGGCGAAGCTCGGCGAGGAGATCGCCCGCCTGCTCACCGAGTACGAGGAGCAGATGGAGGCCATCCAGTTCCGCAAGGCGGCGGCGGCCCTCCGCGCCCTGTGGTCGGCCGGCAACTCCTACCTGGAGGAGAAGGCCCCCTGGCTCCAGATCAAGACGGACAAGGACGAGGCGGCCCTGACCCTCCGCACGGCGATGAACCTGATCCACCTCTACGCGGTGGTCTCGGAGCCCTTCATCCCGACGACCTCGGCCGCCATGCGCCAGGCGTTCTCCCTGACGCAGGACACGACGACCTGGGTGAGCACCGACGAGGCGAAGGCACTGAACTCGGTCCCCGCCGGCACCCCCTTCACCGTCCCCCCGGTCCTCTTCGCCAAGCTCACGGACGACGACCTGGAGACGTACAAGGAGCGCTTCGGCGGCGAGTAGGGGTGAGAAAGGGGTGATCAACTCGCGGACGAAACGAGAAAGTTGCCCGAGCGGTCAATCCGGTATGTGCCCTGCGTACACGGCGCACACGTCACGACCGTATGGTCTGCGCCATGGCAGTACCTGAGGTCATCCCGATCGCCTACGAGCCACACGGCCGTACGGAGGCCATCGGTCGCTACGCGGACGGACAGTTCCTGGGGTCGGTCACCTGGGCCTTCCCCAAGGGCTTCCGCCTTGACGCGGGCTGGGAAGAGCACAAGCGGCTCTACGCCGCGCTGCACACGTTCGACGCCAAGGGCATCTACCGCGACTCGCAGATCCTGTGCGCGGGCACCTGGGCCGAGCAGCAACGCACCCCAGAAGTCCTGCCCCGGGCCCGGGCCCACCTGGCGACCCTGCTCAGGGCCCTGCCCCGCCGCACCTACACGGACATCGCGATCCGCTCCTTCCAACTCACCGTGGAAGGCGTCCTGTTCGGCCTCCTCACCGGAGACGACGAGGGCGAACCCTGGGCCGAGCTCTACCCGGACCACCTGGGCTTCGGCCCACCTTGGAACGGCCTGTACGACACCTGAGCGCGCTGGAGGAGGGCGGCGGGGTAACGGTGATCATTCGAGCGTGTGGTGCGAGCTGACGTCGGCGGCGTGAACGTTGCATCGCCGCTCGAAAGAGTGAACGCACCTCCGTCCCCCGACCAGCCCACCCCTTGATCAACCTATGTTGCACACATGGTCACATCAGCTCATGAGGGCATGCACCGCATCTTCCAGGAGCGGCCCGAAATCCTGGCACCGGTCTTCGAGGTGCTGGGCATCGCGTTACCCGAGAAGGCGACGGTCGACGCGATCGTCTCCGACGCGACGGAGACCAAGCCCATGGCCCGCCACATCGACACCGCCCTGCGGGTCTGCCCGTCCGACGGCGAGGACTTTCTGCTCGCGGTGGAGGCACAGGAGCGGCGCGACGCGAAGAAGGAGTCGAGCTGGCCGTACTACATCGCGTATCTCCAGTCGAAGTACCGCCTGCCGGTACTACTGCTCGTGGTCTGCCGCGACCGCGCCACGACCAAGTGGGCAGCCGGCCCCTTCGACTGCGGGACCCGCGGCTGGACCGCTCAGCGGACCTACCCACTGGTCGTCGGACCGGACAACCTACCGGTGATCACTGACGCGAGAACCGCGGCCGAGAAGCCCGCGATGGCCGTGTTCTCCGCCCTCGCACACGCCAACAGCCCCGACATCGACGCCATACTGAACGCAATGGGCCGTGCCCTCGCGGGGATGGGCTTGGAGGCGGGCGCCTACTTCTGGCAGTTCCTGGAGAAAGGTCTGGGGAAGACCCCAGCCGGAGACAAATGGAGGGACATCATGACGTTCGTCAACTACTTCCCCGGCGAAGGCACACTCCTGGAGAAGGCCTACGTCGAAGGCGAGGCCAGGGGCGAGGCCAAGGGTGTCCTGGCCGTCCTGGAGGCACGCGAAATCCCCGTCTCCGAAGACATCCGCGAACGCATCACCGCCTGCACCGACGTCGACCGCGTCGACTACTGGCTCCGCAAGGCCATCACGGTCACACACGCGGAAGACCTGTTCGCCGAGGACCCGGACATCTCCGAGGAGACGTCCAGCGAGGCTTGAGCCCCTGGCCTGCCTGGCGATCGGGCTGACCTGGGCCTCCATCGGCGCAACCCCCCACTCCTCCCTCTGCGTCCACCCACCGGGCGACACAGCCAATCGAGTGGGGGTTCCATCCATGGCACTGTTCGGCAACGCGCACACGATAGACCCGGGCAAGGCACAGCAGGACTACGCACGTCTGCTGGGCCAGGACGAGCAGGTGCACGCCGCGTACATGCTGATCCGCGACACCATCCTGCTCACCGACCGGCGTCTGATCCTGGTCGACAAACAGGGCATCACCGGCAAGAAGGTGGAGTACCACTCCGTCCCGTACCGCAGCATCACCCACTTCGCCGTGGAGACCGCCGGCACCTTCGATCTCGACGCCGAGCTGAAGATCTGGATCTCCGGCTCCGCGACGCCGATCGAGAAGACCTTCACCAAGGGCGTGGACATCTACGAAGTCCAGGCGATCCTCACCCACTTCGTGGCGAGGTAGGGGAACCAGCGCCGGCCCGGAACTCCGTAGGGCAGCCCGGGACTTCACCGTCCCGGCTCGGCTTTACAATTCCCGCGGGATGCGGGTGCACGGACGGTGCGCCGGGGGTGGAGGGGCTGGGATGGGTAGCAGTGTGTCCAGGGGGAGTTGGAGAGCCGCCGCCGTGATCGTGGCGGCTCTCGTCGGGAGCCTGGTGCTCCCCGTCGGTCCGGCCGCCGCCGTGCACGGCGGTGTTCCGGGTGACTTCAATGGGGACGGCTACCGCGACGCCGTCCTGCCCGCGCCCGGCGCGAACGTGGCGGGCAAGGAGGCAGCCGGTGCCGTGGTCGTGCTGTACGGGTCGTCGTCGGGGCTGGCGACCGCCCGCCGAAAGACCCTCACGCAGAACACGACCGGCATTCCCGGGACGGCCGAGGCGTACGACAGGTTCGGCGCCGCCACCGCCACGGAGGACCTGAATCGGGACGGTTATGCCGACCTGGTGATCTCGTCTCCCTACGAGGACACGAGTAAGGGCACCGACTCGGGTGCGGTGACCGTGGTATGGGGCAGGAAGAGCGGGCTGGCGGGCGGGACCGATCTGCCGACACCGTCGAGTGATCCGACATACTTCGGACTCGACCTTGCCGCGCTCAGCGGCGGATCGGGGGGCAGGACACAGGTGTTGGTCGGGGGATACAACGGTTCTGTCCTCTTCCAGGGTTCGTTCAGCCGCAACGGGAGCTTCGGGTCCGTCACCCCCAACAGGGACACCCCGTCCCTGGAATCCGTCGCGCTCGGCGACCTCAACGGCGACACCACCCCGGACCGGGTCCTCATCAGCAGCCGCATGAGCGGGCTGACCGGCGGCGAGATCTACCTGAACCCCAGCAGGTCCGGGCAGCCCCTCCAGCAGGGCAACGGCCTCATCTCCGCCACCGGCGACCTCAATGGCGACGGCTACGCGGACCTAGTGGTGGGCGATCCGGACGAGCCCGAAGTCGCTGGCGTGGACGGCGCGTTGGGCGGACGAGTCTCTGTCTGGTACGGGTCGGCCACCGGCATTTCGGCCGACGCCACGCCCGTTCACCTCACGCAGAACACCGTCGGCGTGCCGGACACGAGCGAGAAGTACGACGCGTTCGGCGGCACGGTGGCCGTGGCCGACCTCAACCGGGACGGGCTGGCCGACATCGTGGTCGGCACACCGTACGAGAGCACCGGCGGCAAGAAGCGAGCCGGCCGCGCCACGGTGATCCCCGGCCGCGCCTCGGGCACCCTCGGCACCGGCTCGTACAGCTTCACCCAGGACACCTCTGGCGTGCCCAGCGCCTCGGAGACCGACGACTTCTTCGGGACCACCGTCTCGGCGGGCGACGTGAACAAGGACGGCAAGCCGGAGCTGTTCGTCGGCGCCTCGGGCGAGAACAACTCCACGGGCGCGGTCTTCATGCTCCCCGGCGGCTCCACCCACCCAACGGGCACCGGCAGCCGCGTGATCACGGCACCCGCCATCGGCCTCCAGCAGCAGTCCGGCACGCTGCTGGGCGGCGACGGTCTGCTCTGGCTGATCTGAGAGCAGCGGCGACGGGGCGCCCGGGACTTCACGTCCCGGGCGCTCTCGTGTCCGCGCGTCCGGAGTTACATCGACGTGCCCGTGTTCGTCGCCTCCGGGTCCACGCCGACCGTGATGGAGGCCCGGACACCCTTGGCGATGTTGTCCTTGTCGTACTTCAGCTTGAGGAGACCGCCGGTCGTGCCGGACTGGTCGTAGATGGTGTCCTCGGTGAGCGTGGTGCGCTCGGTCGTGGACGTGGAGTACGGCTCGACCTCGGCGGAGGCGAGGACGGACTCCTCGTCGAAGAAGAACTGGCCGGTGTGGCAGGTGGTGCCGCCCTCGTAGCCGGCGTCGGTCCACTCTCCGTCCACGTGGACCTTGGTGTGGATGTGCACGCAGCGGCCCCGGTACCAGCCCGGGAAGATCGTCCGGAAGGTGACGAAGCCCTGCCGGTCGGTCTTCCAGGTGCCGCGCAGGTAGCGCTCGTCGTCGGTCGGCTCCTCATGCACACCACCACCGCCGGTGCCGCCCGAAGGAGCGCCGGACGGCGGCTCACCGGTCGGGGTGCCGGTCGGCGTGCCCGTGGGGGCATCGGTCGGGGCGCCGCCGCCACCGCCGGTCGACAGGCTCTCGTAGCCGGAGTAGATGCCCAACGCGTCGCAGTGCCAGATGTCGACGGCCACGTTCTTCAGCGGCTTGCAGGTCTCCGCGTCGATCACCTTGATGCGGAGGGTCAGCGGATTGCCCTCCTTGTCCTCGGTGATGTCCGTACGGAGCTTGTCCGCGTCGATGTAGTAGGGACCCTCGGTGGTTTCGGCGGTGAGCTTGTAGCAGGTCTCCGCCGAGGTGGAGCTGGCGGACGCGCTCGCCCCGGCGCCCTTTCCGCTCTGGCCGGCGTTCGCGGTCGCGGCCAGCGTGCCGCCGACGCCCACCGCGGCCACGGCCGCTCCACCTGCGACAACGACCTTGCGGCGCGTCACGTTCCGCTTGTGCGCCGGTCCTTGATTCTCGTTTCCCGTCATGGCCAGGACGCTAGGTAAGAGGGCTGTCAGGATCATGGGAAAGCACTATGGATTTCCATGAGAGGGCAAAAGGAGCCCGGGATGGTGGCTAAAGTCGCTGGTCCGAGGGGCCGTTGGGGGTCGGCCCGGAGCCGTCACGGGGGTGATGGGTGTGACGGAGCGGCTTCTGCTGGATATTGCGCAGGACGGCCGGGTGACTGTTTCCGCGTGGCGGGCCGGTGAGTCCCTTCCTGATCGTGTCGGTGACCCGTTCCCGCTGATCTGGCCGCTGGACGGGGCGGCGCTGGAGGAACTGCGCTGGTACCTCGAGGATTACCTGCGCGCACCGTTCGGGGTGTACGGAGAGCGCGGCCCACGAGTGGAGATGGAACTCCCGAAGTGGGGAGCCCAGATCTTCGAGGCAGTCTTCGGTTCGGGGCCGGCCCGGGATGCCTACACCCGAGCCCGGGCGCGGGGTTGCCCGGTGCAGATCGTGGTGCGTTCGGGGGCGGCGGAGTACCTGGGTCTGCCATGGGAGTTGATGTCGGATCCCGAGCGGCCGACCCCGGTCGCGCTCGACGACCAGGTTGTGGTGTCCCGCCGACTGCCCACCGCAGCCCTGGGAGACGTGTTCACGGTCGGCGGATCTCGCCTGCGGGTCCTGATGGTGATCTCCCGGCCGCACGGAACGGCGGACGTGGGCTACCAGATGATCGCCCGGCCGCTGCTACGTCGCCTGGAGGCGGTACGCGGACAGGTGGACCTGGTGGTGTTACGACCGCCGACCCTGGACCACTTGCGGGAGGTGCTGGGGGAGGCACGGAAGGCCGGTGAACCCTTCCAGATCGTGCACTTCGACGGGCACGGGGTGTTCGGGCATACGCCGGCCATGGGCGAGGGTGGGGGTGCGTGGGGACCGCCGGTGATGTTCCAAGGGCCCGGCCCGCAGGGGATGTTGGCGTTCGAGAAGCCCTCGGGTGGAGGCTCCGACCTGGTACCTGCCGGGCGCGTTGCGCAGGTGCTCAAGCATGCGCAAGTGCCGGTCGTTGTACTCAACGCCTGCCAGTCCGCGGTGATGGGCTCACAGGTCGAAGCGACCGTGGCCACACGGTTGTTGCAGGAGGGCGCGGGCGCGGTGGTGGCGATGGCGTACAGCGTGTACGCGGTCGCGGCGGCCGAGTTCATGGCCGCGTTCTACGAGCGGTTGTTCGCCGGGGATCTGTTGTCCGAGGCGGTGTCGGCGGGGCGGCGGCGCCTTGACCGACATCCACTCCGGCCGTCTCCGAAGGGGATGTTGCCGCTGGCCGACTGGGTGGTGCCGGTCGCGTACGAGCGCAGCGAGGTTCGTTTCCCCCGGCTGCGCACCGAGCGGGGCGAACAGGAGTCGCTGGACAACCTTCTGGACCGGATGCGTGAACAGCCCGATACCGAGGAGGGTGAACGGGCGGGACCGGAGACGCCGTTGGCGGCCGAGGGCGAGTTCACGGGGCGCGATGCTTTGCTCTACACGCTGGATACGGCTGCTCGGTTGAACCGTGTTGTTGTTCTGCACGGACCCGGGGGGACCGGGAAAACGGAACTTGCGAAGGCGTTCGGCCGGTGGTGGCGGGACACCGGGGCGTTGGACGACGAGGACGGGGTGATCTGGCATTCCTTTGAACCTGGGGTAGCCACGTTCGGGCTGGAGGGGGTGATCACCAACATCGGCCTGAGCCTCTGGGGCACTGAGTTCGCGCGCGTCGACCCTTCGCGCCGCCAGGCCCTGGTGGAGAAGGCACTCACCTCGCACCGGCTCCTGCTGCTCTGGGACAACTTCGAGTCCGTCCACACCTTGCCCGATCCCACCAACGCCACCAAGCCGCTGTCGGAACCCGAGCGAGACGAACTACGCCACTTCCTGCGGCGCATCGCCGCGGGCGGCAAGAGCGCGGTCATCGTGACGAGCCGTACGCCGGAGACCTGGCTCGGCACCGAGATACGGCGGATCCCGGTGGCCGGCCTGGAGACCGACGAGGCCAACGAATACGCCGAGCAACTCCTGTCCCCCTACCCGGACACCCGGAGGCACCGGGAGTCGAAGGCGTTCGGCGAGCTGATGCAGTGGCTGGACGGACACCCGCTCAGCATGCGGCTCATCCTGCCGCGACTCGACACGACGAGCCCCCGGGAGCTGCTGAGCGGCCTCCAGGGCACCACGCCCCTGCCCGACCCTGACGACGGCGACCGCACGACCTCGCTGTCCGCGAGCATCGCCTACTCCTTCACCCACCTGTCCCCTGCGGACCAGCGCGCCCTCACTGTGCTCAGCCTCTTCCACGGGGTCGCCGATGCCGATGTGCTGGGCCTGTTGTCGGCAGCTTCCGAGTCGCCCGAGTGGTTCCGAGGCCATACCGCCGCCGAGTGGACGCAGGTGCTGGAGCGCGCCACGGAAGTAGGGCTGTTGACGTCGCTGGGCGCCAATATGTACGGCCTTCATCCGGCTCTGCCTGCCTACCTGACGGCCCACTGGCGCACCCTCGCCCCTGACACCCACCGCGATCAACGAGGAGCTGCCGAACGGGCACTCCTCGAAGCCTGCGCCGTCTTCGGTGCGTGGCTGGACCAACAGATCCGAGGCGGAGACGCTCAGCTCGCCATGGCGTTGATCAGCCACCAGCGACGGACTCTGGGCAGCATGCTCGGCTACGCACTCGACCACGGCCTGTGGGACCAAGTCCAAGACATCGCCCAACCGCTGGACGAGTACTGGGACGCACGGGGGCTCGCAGCAGAGGCTCGCGCGTGGGTCGACCGGGCACGAGTGGTCCTCGAAGACCCTGACGGGAGTGTGCCCGACCTCGAGTCCTCCGCAGGAGCGCTGTGGCTCTTTCTGACCGGCTCGCAAGCAAACCGGCAGGTCATGGCGGGCCAATTGGATCAGGCCGAGCGCACCCACAGAGAGGTACTTCACGCCCTGCAGCTACAGCCAAGCACGTCGCGGCAACGCGGCTATCTTGCCGCCATCTACCACCAGCTCGGCAGGGTCGCCGAAGAGCGGGGGCAGTTGGAGGACGCCGAAAACTGGTACCACCAATCCCTCACCATCGAAGAAGCCCTCGGCAACCAACCCGGCCTAGCCAGCACCTACCACCAACTCGGCTGGGTCGCCCAAGAGCGGGGACAACTAGAGGACGCCGAAAACTGGTACCACCAATCCCTCACCATCAAAGAAGCCCTCGGCAACCAACCCGGCCTAGCCAGCACCTACCACCAACTCGGCTGGGTCGCCCAAGCGCGGGGACAACTAGAGGACGCCGAAAACTGGTACCACCAATCCCTCACCATCGAAGAAGCCCTCGGCAACCAACCCGGCCTAGCCAGCAGCTACGGGCAGCTCGGCCTCCTGTCGGAGGCACGGCAACAGCCCCGGGAAGCCCTGGAATGGATGGTTCGATGCGTCACCCTGTTTGAGCAGTTCCCACATCCCTTGACCGGCCCGGGCCCCCACCACCTCAAGCGCCTGACCCGCTCTCTCGGAATCGACGCCCTCGAACCGACCTGGCAGTCCGTCACCGGCGCCCCGCTGCCCCCGGCTGTACGCCACTTCGTACTCGAAGACGACCCACCCGCCACCGTCTGAGCGCCCCACGAGGAGACCGCCCATGCCCGACCCAGTGGAACTCGGCGCCCGAGCCGCCGCGAAGCGCCTGGCCGCTCCCCACACCCCCACCGTCACGACAGACGTGGAAGTCGCTCTCCACGCGCGCGGGACGACAACCACCCGCCCCGACCAGTACCTCGACCCAATTTCCCTCGGTGCCCTCGTCGTGAGCATCGCCAGCCTCACCTGGACCGTCTACAAGGACCTCCGCAAGACCACCCCCACGCCGCAGCCGGACGCCGTCACCCGCCGCGTCCGCGTACGGCTCAGCCAACTCGACACACCCGAAGCCTCCCTCAGCCCGGCAGACCGCGACCGCTGCATCGACATCACCATCGAGGAAACGCTCAACAGCGTCGAGGACGGCGACCCCGAGCAGGACTAGAGCGGGGCAGGCAAACAGCAAAGTCCGCCAGGTATGTTATGTAGACTCAATCTACGTAGAATGAATCTACATAAAGCCGGAGTCCCCATGCCCACCCCCTTCGTCGGCCGTCAGACCGAGCTGGCCCTCCTCCGTAAGCGCCTGGCCCGCGTCTCCGCGGACGCCACCGGCGTCGCCGTGGCCATAAGGGGCCGGCGACAGGTGGGGAAGTCTCGGCTCGTGCAGGAGTTCTGCGACGGCGCCGGGCTGCCGTACGTCTTCTTCACCGCGACCAAGGGCGCCTCCCCCCTGGAAGGGATCGCCGACTTCACCGCGGAGCTGAGGGAATCCTCCCTACCAGCCGCACCCGAACTGGTGCCGGCAACGGCCCCCACGAACTGGCCAGACGCTTTCCGGACGCTCGCCGCCGTCCTGCCCGCCTCGCCCAGCATCGTGGTCGTCGACGAACTGCCCTGGCTCGCCGAGCAGGACCCCGTGTTCGACGGAGCTCTGCAGGCTGCGTGGGACCGGCTGCTGGCCACACGCCCGGTGCTCTTGCTCCTGCTAGGCAGTGATCTGCACATGATGGAGCGCTTCACGGCGTACGACCGACCCTTCTACGGGCGTGCCGACAGCCTCGTCCTCGGCCCGCTCAACCCCGCTGAGACCGGCGACGCGCTGGGGCTGGACGGCGCCGACGCCATCGACGCCCATCTCGTGTCCGGCGGCCTGCCGGGCATCCTGCGCGCCTGGCCGCACGGCACACCGGCGCTCGACTTCATCAAGGCCGAGTGCGCCGACCCAGCCTCACCGCTCTTCGGCGTCCCTGAGGCGGCGCTCATGGCGGAGTTCCCGGCACCCGACCAGGCGCGCCGGGTCCTGGAGGCCGTGGGGAGCGGAGACCGTACGCACGCGAACATCGCCGCGACCGCGGGCAGTCAGAGCGGAGCGCTGCCCTCCGGGATACTGTCCCCGCTACTGAGACGCCTCACCGTGGAGAAACGGGTGCTCGCCGCGGACTCGCCGCTGTCCACCAGCCCCGGCAAGCCCGCGCTCTATCGCGTGGCCGACAGCAACCTGCGGCTCTACCTGGCGGCGACGCGATCCGCTCAGGAACTGTCCAGGCGCGGGCGCCCCGACGCCGCCTACCGGATCGTGGAGCGGCGTTGGGCTGCATGGCGGGGACGAGCCGTCGAGCCCCTGATCCGTGAGGCGCTGGAACTTGCCGCAGCGGCTTCCGACGGTTTCCCCTGGCCCGATACGGAGGTCGTCGGCGGCTGGTGGAACCGGCGGTTCTCACCGGAGATCGACCTGATCGGCGCGGACCGCGCCCCTGTGGCCGGGTCTCTGCACTTCGCCGGCTCCGTGAAGTGGCTCGCCTCCCCTTTCGACCAGCATGACCTGACCGCCCTCATGCAGGGTGCCGCCCAGGTCCCCGGTTTCACTCCGGGGGCCACGGGTCTCGCCGTCGTGTCCCTCTCAGGTACGACGGGAGCAGTGAACGAGAGTGGCGTCGGGCTGGTGTGGGGGGCGCGGGACGTGGTCTCGGCCTGGGGTCGCTGAGCGACTCTCCGACATCACCCCGCGGGGCGCTGTTCAGCAGGTCGCGCGGTACGGCAGATCCGGCAGATACGTCTTCCAGTCCGCCGCCGACAGACCGCCTCCGGCGCGGTCGCAGGCCTGGTCGGCGAGGTGGGCGGGCGTGACGTCGTACTTCTGGAGCGGGACGTGTGTGCCGGAGACGTACAGGGTGCCTCCGTCGGCCCCGAAGGCGAGGGACAGGACCGAGCCACCCGATGTCGACAGCGCGGAGCCGAGGGGGCGGCTGGACGGTACGTCCCAGAGCTGGACCCTGCCGAAGGGGTCGCCCACCGCGAGGGTACGGCTGTCGGCGGAGAAGGCGAGCTTGGTCACGCTGCCGGTGTAGCCACCGAAGGCGTAGGGGTCGGAGTACGCGAAGTCGTCCGTGCCGGGGAGCAGGCTGAGGCGCTTGCGTACGCCTCCGTCCCAGAGCTGGACCCTGCCGAAGGGGTCGGCCGCCGCGAGATAGGCCCCGTCGGGGCTGAAGGCCAGCTCTTCGGTCAGGTCATCGCCGAGATTGCGGTCGCTGACCAGCCCAGTGGAGAGGTCGGCGATCACTCCGTCGGGGGTCACCACGGTGTCTCCGTCCCGGCGCACCGCCAGCCTCTTCACATACGGGTAGAAACTGTCCACCTCCGCCGTCACGGCCAGACCCTCGGCGGCGGCCCTGTCCACCGTCCGGACGCGCTCGCGGCGGCGCACGTCCCACACGTCGACCGCTTTGTCGCCCCACGACCTGAACGACAGCAGAGAAGTGCCGTCGTGAGTGAGCGCCACGCTCTGCACCCCCCACAGACCACGGCCGCCCGGCGGCTCGATGACGGCGTGTTCTCGCCGGGCGCTGATGTCCCAGACGGTGATCCTGGGCCGCTTCGTCACATCGGTGACGGCGTCGGACCAGCTCCTGCCGAAGGCGAAGTACCTGCCGTCGCCGCTGAATGCCATGAGATCGACGCAGGTCGACTCCGGCTCGCTCCCGTCCCCGAACTCGTCCGACGCCTCGGCATCACACGGCTTGCCCTCCGGTCCGAGGAGCACAGCGCCGTCGCGCGTGTCCAGCAGCTGGACGCCTTTCCCGGCACCGCTCTGCCGCAGAACGGCCAGCGTCGCTCCGTCCTGGGCCAGTTGGGCATGGTAGGCCGGTTGTCGCTCCCAGCGCCGCACCGTCCCGTCCAGGCGAAGCGACCGTACGACCGTCACGGCTCCGTTGAGATAGCGCACGGCGTGCGCGTCGAGGTCGAGCGCGAAATCGCTGGCCTCGGTGGGTAACGAGTACCGGAGGACGGGGACGGGGTCGTGCGGCTCCGACGGGCGCCACACCGCAAGCCCCCGCTCCCCGCTCGCGGCGAGGAACCGGCCGTCCTCGCTGAACCGGAGCGAGCTCAGGCCCTCCTCCTCGATCCCGGTGAGCTCATGTCCGGAGCGGAAGTCCACCATGCGGATTCCGGTCTCGGTGAGAAGCGCCATGGTGCGGTTGTCCGGGGCGAAGTCGAGCCAGTGGACCTCACCGGCACAGGAGTACCGTTTCAGTCCTGCCGGCCAGGGCACGCGGGCCGTCCCCCCTCCAGCGGTGTCCCAGATCTCCAGCGGCCGCTTGTCGGAGCACAACGCCAGCCAGCGGCCGTCCGGACTGACCGCCATCTGCTGGACCGTCTCCCCCTCCCGCACCGTGACCCGCACCAACATCCGCCGGGTGCGCAGGTCCCAGGCCTGGACGGAAGTCGGGCCGCCCTTCTCCGGATCCGGAGGCTCTGTGGCCAGCAACAGGGTGTCCCCGCCGGGCCCGAACACCACGCTCATCGCCCAGTCCGTCGGTAGCTCGGCGGTGACCCGCCCAGCCCGGACGTCCCATATACGGATCCCGTCGCCCTCCCACAGCGCGAGCAGACGGCCGTCCGGTGCGACGGCCTCGACCGTGCCCAGTGCCTCGTCGCCGTACCCCGGGTACGAGCCAGTACGACGATGGGTGCGCAGGTCCCACGTCGTGATCCGCTCCGGAGCGATGGACATCAGGGTCCGACCGTTGTCGACGAGATGGCGCCCGTCGCCTGTGTCCGACTCCGCGTCTCCTACATCCGCCCCAGGTATCGCGAACGTGTCCTCCTCCCGCTGCGTAACCGCCCCCACCAACGCCCCCCGGGTCTCCGCGGTCTCCGCCAGCCTCCAAGCCGCCACCCCCAGCCGCATCGACGTCACCGGATCGGAGAACCGCAGACTCTCCGCCACCGCCGCGATCCGCCGCGCCTCCGCCTCCGCATGCCGCCGGTCGCTCGTGCGCCCCTGCTGCCAGGCGACGACCCCGGCGACGAGGGACAGGACGACCAGGAGGCTGAGGGCGCCGATCAGTCCGCGCCGGCGGCGCCGCGCACCCGTGCGGGCCTCCCGGCTCGCGGCCAGGAAAGAGCCTTCCAGCGAGGTGAGGCTCCCGGAGGCGGTGAACAACTCGTCGGCCGTGTCGAGGCGCGCCCCCCTGTACACGGCCCCGGGGTCGCGCCCCAGGTCGTCCCACGCCTGGGCCGCCTCCGTCAGCCGCCGGTGGGCCCGCAGCCGCTCCCGGTCCTCCTCGATCCAGCCGCGCAGCCGGGGCCAGGCGGTGATCAGCGCCTCGTGGGCGAGGTCGACGGTGTCCTCGTCGAGGGTGATCAGACGGGCGTGGGCCAGCCGGTCCAGGACGAGGGGGACGTCGTCGGGGTCGTCGGCGAAGTCGAGTTCCGTACGGGCGACCGGCCGCCGCGTGTCCTGCGAGCCCTCGCCGGGCGTGATCAGCCGGAGCAGGATCAGCCTGGCGAGCTCCGCCTGCGGTGCGGACAGCCCGGCGTGGACGTCCTCGGCGGTCTGCGCGATCGCCCCGTGCAGCCCGCCCGCCGCCTCGTACGCCTCCACTGTGAGTGCCCGCCCCCGCCGCCGGCGCCAGGTCTCGTGCAGCACGTGCGACATGAGCGGCAGCCCGCCCGGCTCGCCCTCCACCTCACCGACGACCCGGGCGGTCAGCTCCCGCTCGACGATCAGTCCGGCCGTCTGTGCGGGCCCGATCACCGCCTTGCGTAGTTCGGCCGTGCTCATCGGCCCGACCAGCAGCCCGGAGTCGGACAACGCGTCGGCCAAGGCGCGGTGTTCGGCGCAGCGGCCGTAGAAGTCGGCGCGTACGGCGATCACGACCCGCAGCCGGCTGTCCGGCTCACGGGCGGCGAGCAGCCGTTCGATGAACTGCGCGCGCTCCTCCGGGTCCTGGCAGAGGGTGAAGACCTCCTCGAACTGGTCGACGACGATGACGGTGTCGCCTGCCGTGCCGCCGCTCTCGGCGGCGCCAGACGTCCGGCGGGTCGTCGTGCCCCGCGCCGTCACCTCGCCTGTCGTCCCCCGCGTCCTAGTACCGGCCGTCGTCGTGCCGGGTGTCCGCACGCCGCCCGGCGCCGGGCCGCCAGGCGCGACACCGACCAGCCGCAGCGCCTCGGCGTGCGCTCGCAGCGGATGCTCGCCCGGCGTGAGGATCCGGATCGCGGAGACCGGGCCGGTGCAGCCCTCGCGCAGTGCCGGGATCAGCCCGGCCCTCAGCAGTGAGGACTTCCCGCTCCCCGACGGCCCGAAGACGGCCGTGAAACGCCGGTCACCGGTCAATCGTCGTAAGGCCGCCACCAGTTTGTCGCGGCCGAAGAACCGGTCGTGATCGTCCGGCTCGAACCGGGCCAGCCCCTGATAGGGCGACTGCCCGCCGTCGTCAGCCCGTTCCCGTACCGCCGACTCCTGGCTCGTCTCCTGCCAGCGCCGCTCCCACTCCTGCACATCGCCGCCGCAGGCCCGGACATACGCCAAGGTGACGGCCAGGGAGGGCAGTTGCTCACCGGCGGCGGCCTGGGACAGGGCGGTCACCGAGTAGTGAGTCCTGCGTGCCATCTCTCGGTAGGTGAGGCCGCCGGCCTCCCGCCGCACCTTGCGCAAGTCGTAGGCGAAGCGCTGTACCGGCCCCGCGTTCGGATCCACCGGCGTTTCCCGACGCCCCATCGCGCTCGTTCCCCCGTCCCCCGACGCCACGGGGATCCCCCGCGTCCCGGCCACGTTAGGAACACGCCGCGTAGCCCGGCAAGACCTCTTTCCGGCCCACAAGGTCCGCCCCAACTGGCCATACGGCTTTGTTCAGTTGTGGCGGCAGGGGGCTGCTGAACAACCCTGACCAGCGCTGAACTCGTTGGTGTCGGCCCGATCCAGGGCCGGCCGCAGAACGGCCGAGTGTCGTTCCAGTCAACGGAGGACAAGCATGCAGACACGCAACCTGGGCCGCGCGGCGGTGGCCGCCTGTGCCGCCGGAGTCATGTCGGTCATGGCCATGGCGCCTGCGTCGGCCACGGGGCAGGCCTCGGTGTACATCGGCAGCGTGGAACGGGCCCGGGTGAACTACTGGACCAGCACCGACGACTTCCGGGTCTCCGACACCAGTTGCGACGACCGCAAGGTGTACGCCCAGTACCAGCGGGCCGGGGCAGGGCGGGTGACGTTGCACAACACCAATGGCTGCGGAACGAACGTGGACTATTACCGCAACTTCACCGACGGGCAGAGCATCAAGTACCGGGCCTGCGTGAACATCGGGGCCGCCCCCGACAGGTGCGGTCCGTGGAAGTGGGACACCACAGGCTGACTCCCGCCCGGCCCGGCCCCGACGCTGCCACGCGGTCAGGGCCGGGCCGTCACCGGATGCCACTTCAGGAAGACATGGGGGATTCATGCAACGCGACACATCACACCGCAAGGCCATACGGCGCTTGCTGACCGGCACGGCGGTGGCCGTGGCCGGGACAGCGGCGATGGTCGCCGTGACGGTGCCGATGAACGCCTCGGGTGACGACGGCACCCCGAGCCCGGCGATCACAGCCCGGGCCACAGCCACGCCGACGCCGTACGACTCACCGGAAACACCAGGACAGCCCGCACCCGCCGCCGCCCCACTGGCCACCGGAACCGGCAACGACGCCCTGACCGACGCCGAGATCGAGCGCGCCGGGCAGCTGGCCCTCGGCGCGGACCGGCAACTACGCGCCACCAGCGAGGACGTACGGGGACGCGACGGGAAGCCGCAGCTCCTCACCACCACCCTGGTCGACCCGGACGGGACGGACGCCGAGCGGCGGGCCGACATCCTCTTCTACGACTACCGCGACGACCGCCTGGTCAAGAAGACCGTGAACCTCACCACCGGCCGCGTGGAGCGCGCCCAGTCCACCACCGGCAGCCAGCCGCCGCCCGCCGGGCCGGAGTCGCGCGAGGCGCTGAAGGTACTGCTCACCGATCCGCTCGGGCAGGGCGTGCGGCAGGACTACGAAAGCGCCACCGGCCGGCCGCTGACGAGCGACCGTCAGCTCCGGGTGCAGGGCATGACGTACGACACCCCACCGCCGGACGGCACCGAACTCGCCGACTGCGACGGCACGCACCGCTGCGTACGGCTCTTCACCAGCGTCAGGAACGGGCCCTGGATCGACACCCTGAAGTTCGTCATCGACCTCAGCGACCGCTCAGTGCACCGGCTCCCCTGAGACCGGCACGATCACACACGTATCAGACAAGGAGCCCCGCCCATGCGGTCCCTCACCCGGCGTCTGGCCCTCACCGGAGCCTGCGCCCTGCTCGCCCTGCCCGCCACCACACTGACGAGCGCCGACGCCACGCCCCGATCCGCCCCGACGGCGCAGGCGGCCTGCAGCCCCTCGTCCACCATCACCAAGAAGCTGCCGAACGGCACCACCTGGCGCATGTGCTGGCGCAACGACCCCACCTCGGGTCTGGTCCTGACGAACATCACCTACCAGCCCAAGCACGCCATCCGTCCGATCGAGGTCCTCGGCCGAGCCGCCCTCGCCCAGATCCATGTGCCGTACGACAACGGCGAGTTCGAGTACAACGACGTGACCGAGCAGTACTTCGGCTCCAACATCCTCACCGTCAAACCGAAGGACTGCCCGAACGGCACGATCAAGAGTGTCCGGGTCGACGACCCGGACGGGCCCGGACGTCTGACCGTCAAGGGGCTGTGCGTGACGACGCAGCCGCGCGGTTTCGCGTACCACGGGAACAGCGAAGCTGTCGGGGAGCCCCACGCCCACATCGACTCCGCGCAGGGCAGCGACCTGGTCGTGTACACCGTCAACGCGGTCGGCTGGTACCACTACATCACCCAGTGGAACTTCTCCGACGACGGCACCATCACCGCCAAGGAGGGCGCCACCGGCAACCTGGCCGACGGCGAGTTCGATGCCTCCGACGGCACCGGCTGGCCGGTCGGCAAGAACGGCAGCGCCAAGGCCCTGAGCCACCAGCACAACGTCCTGTGGAAGCTCGACTTCAAGCCGGACGGCTCGTGGAAGTCCAAGGTCGAGCGCTACGACACCAAGCCCAACGGCACCGAGGGCACCACGGGCTACGGGCGGCTGAAGACCACACGCACGCCGATCACCAAGGAGTTCAAGGGCGACAACAGCAACGCCCGCTGGTGGCGTGTCGTCAGCACGGCCAGGAACGGGGACAACCATCCGCGCTCGTGGGAGATCGTCCAGCAGCACACCGACAAGTACGCCTCGCGCCCGTACACCCGGCACGACCTGTACGTCACCCAGTTCAACCGCTGCGAGACCTACTCCAACGACAACAACAGCAACGGCGAGCCGGGCTGCAAGGACCACGTGGGCCAGTTCGTGAACGGCCAGACCCTCACCCGCCCCGTCGCCTGGGTCAACGTCGGCTTCCACCACATCGCCCGCGACGAGGACCAGACGCCGATGCCGGTGCACTGGCAGGGCTTCGAGATCGTCCCGCGCGACGTGACCGACATGAGCCCGCTGACACCCGACCGCCTGCACAAGCCGAAGTACAACGGCGCGAACTGATCGGGTGACGAGAAGGACAGACAGCGGAGCGGGCCCGGACCGGTGAACGGTCCGGGCCCCTCCGGTCAGACGCCTACTTCGGCTGCGGCTTCCGCACCGACAGGTGCAGTTCCCTCAGCCGCGCCTCCTCCAGCTCCGTCGGCGCCCCCATCATCAGATCCTGGGCGTTGCCGTTGAGCGGGAAGGCGATGGTCTCGCGGATGTTCGGCTCGTCCGCGAGGAGCATGACGATGCGGTCGACGCCGGGGGCGATGCCGCCGTGCGGCGGGGCGCCGAAGCGGAAGGCGCGGAGCATGCCGGCGAACTTCTCCTCGACGGTCTCGCGGTCGTAGCCCGCGATCTCGAAGGCCTTCAGCATGATCTCGGGCTCGTGGTTCCGGATCGCGCCGGAGGACAGCTCGACGCCGTTGCAGACGATGTCGTACTGCCAGCCCAGGATGTCGAGCGGGTCCTGGGTCTCCAGGGCCTCCAGACCCCCCTGCGGCATGGAGAACGGGTTGTGCGAGAAGTCGATCGCACCCGTCTCCTCGTCCTTCTCGTACATCGGGAAGTCGACGATCCAGCAGAAGCGGAAGACGCCCTCCTCGAAGTGGCCGGCGCGCTTGGCGGCCTCGACCCGCACCGCGCCCATGATCTTCGAGACCTCGTCGAACTCGCCCGCGCCGAAGAAGACCGCGTGACCGGCCGACAGCGACAGGCGCTTCGTCAGCTCCGCGACGTTCTCCTCCGTCAGGAACTTGGCGATCGGGCCGGACAGCGAACCGTCCTCGGCGACCCGCACCCACGCCAGGCCCTTCGCGCCCTGCGAGACCGCGAAGTCACCGAGCTGGTCGAAGAACTTCCGGGGCTGCGCGGAGACGTCCGGCACCGGCAGGGCCCGTACGTGCTTGCCGGCGAAGGCCTTGAACTCCGAGCCCTCGAAGATGTCGGTGATGTCGACGAGCTCCAGCTGCGCACGCAGGTCCGGCTTGTCGGAGCCGTACTTCAGCATCGCCTCGCGGAACGGGATCCGCGGGAAGGGGGACGTCACGTGGCGGCCGTTGCCGAACTCCTCGAACAGCTCCGTCATCAGCTTCTCGACGGGCTGGAAGACGTCCTCCTGCTCGACGAAGGACATCTCGACGTCGAGCTGGTAGAACTCGCCCGGCGAGCGGTCGGCGCGCGCGTCCTCGTCACGGAAGCAGGGCGCGATCTGGAAGTAGCGGTCGAAGCCGGAGATCATCAGCAGCTGCTTGAACTGCTGCGGTGCCTGGGGGAGGGCGTAGAACTTGCCCGGGTGCAGACGGGACGGCACGACGAAGTCGCGGGCGCCCTCGGGGGAGGTGGCCGACAGGATCGGCGTCGCCATCTCGTTGAAGCCCAGCGCCGTCATCTTGTGCCGGATCGCCGAGATGACCGCCGTACGCAGCAGGATGTTGCGGTGCATGCGCTCGCGGCGCAGGTCCAGGAAGCGGTACTCCAGGCGCCGCTCCTCGTTGACCCCGTCCTCGGTGTTGATCGTGAAGGGCAGCGGGGCGGCCGCGCCGAGCAGTTCGACCTCGGAGACCTCGACCTCGATCTCGCCGGTCGGCAGATCGGGGTTGATGTTCTCGGTGCCGCGGGAGACGACCTGGCCGTCGACGCGGACGGTGGACTCCTTGGAGAGCTTGTCCAGGGCCTCGTATGCGGGCGTGCCCGGCCGGGCGACCAGCTGGGTGATGCCGTAGTGATCACGCAGATCGATGAAGAGGATGCCACCCAGGTCGCGCCGATTGTGCAGCCAGCCGCTCAGCCGGACGTCGGTGCCGACGTCAGAGGCGCGGAGCTCGCCGCAGGTGTGGGACCTGTACCGATGCATCGTCGTTCATCCAGTCTTCGCGGATCGGGGGCTGTTTCACGTGAAACTCCACCAAGCGTACCGGGCACCCCAAGATCGCCTCCCACCCATTAATCGCCTCCCACCCATTCAACGATGAACAGCTTCAGTGGCAGTCACCGATCATCTCTCCCTACAGTGGGGCAATGCGCACTGGTGAGCCCCTGCCGGCCGTGGGGGAGGTTCTCGCCGCCCTCGCGACGGGACTGTGGCACTGGAACACCGCTACAGGGCTGGTCACGGTCGACGCGGAGGTGGCACGGCTGCTCGGGCTGCCCGCCGAGCAGTGCACCCTCAGCCAGGCCCAGGTGCGCGCCCGTCTGCACCCGGTCGACTGGAACGAGATCAGCGGAGTGATCCAGCTCGCCGTCGCCGAGGGCACGCTCGGCGAGGTGCGGGTGCGGATCATGGACGAGCGGGGCCAGATCATCCGGGTCGGCCGCAGCCGCTTCCACGCGTCCTTCGACCGCGAGAAGCGTTCGTACGAGGTGACCGGCTCCCTCCAGGAGGTCACCGACCCCTCGCCGGGCACCGCCGCGGGGCGCCGTGCGGTGACCGGGGACTGGCGGCGCTCCCGGGAGGCGTTCTTGCTGGACGCGGGCCGGGCGCTGGCCGAGGCGCGGTCGACGGAGGAGGTGCTGCGGGTCGCGGCCGGGCTGTCGATGCCGGGGTTCTCACCGGACGGTCTCGCCGTGTTCGGCGTGGAGGGCGACCGGCTGACGATCATCGGCCACCACGGTCACCAGCCGGGCGACGAGAGCCCCTTCTCGCAGATGGCGCTGGACACCGACTACCCGGCGGCGGAGGTGGTCCGCACCGGCCGGGCCGTCTATCTGTCCACCCCCGAGCAGTACAAGTCCCGCTACCCGGTCACCTGGCCGCTGGCCCAGCACTTCGGCCGTCAGTCGTGGGCGTTCCTGCCGCTGACCGTGGCCGGGCGGACGATGGGCGCCTGGATGGCGGCCTTCACCTACCCCGTCGCGTTCACACCGGACGAGCGGTCCGTGCTGACGACGGTGGCCCGCATGCTCGCGCAGGCCCTGTCCCGGGCCGGGCTCGCCGAGTCGGAACGGGAGCTGACGGACGGCCTCCAGCGCTCGATGCTGCCCACGCTCGGCCCCGAGATACCGGGCATGAGCGTCGCCGCACGCTATGTGCCGACCGGCGGCGGCCTGCAGGTGGGCGGCGACTGGTACGACATGATCCCGCTGCCCTCCGGCCGGTTCGCGTTCGTCATCGGCGACGTCCAGGGCCATGACGTGCGGGCCGCGGGCCTGATGGGGCAGCTCCGGATAGCGCTCAGGGCGTATGCCTCCGAGGGCCACCGCCCGGACGCGGTGCTCTCCCGCGCCTCCCGCTTTCTGCACGGCATCACCTCGGACGGCGACGACCTGCGCTTCGCGACCTGCCTGTACGCCGAGGCCGACCCCATGACCGGGACCCTGGACATCGCCCGCGCCGGGCACCCCGACCCGGCGATCCGGATGTCGGACGGCACGGTCATGGCGCGGCCCACGGCGGGCGGTCTGCCGCTCGGCATCGACCCGGACGCCGACTACCCGACGACCCGGTTCGCCCTGGAACCCGGCGAGACCATGATGATCTGCACGGACGGCCTGATCGAGACCGGCGGGCACGACCTGGAGACCGGCTGGCTGCGGATCCGCACCATCCTGGAAGAACACAAGGGCGACCTGGAGGAACTCGCCGACTCCCTGGTCCAGGCGGTGCACGGCCCCTCCTCCCACCACACCACCGGCCCGCTCGCCGACCGCCGCGAGGACGACATCGCGGTGCTGCTGCTGTGCCGGCAGGGGGAGGGCTGCGGCTGCGAGGACACGGCGGTCGTCAAACGTCCCGCGGTACGGCGCACGATGCTTTCGGTGGCCCAGGCGGAGCCCGAGCGGGTCGCCACCGCCCGCCAGCAACTCCGCGAGCTCCTCCACGACTGGGCCTCCCCCGACCAGGTCGACTCCGCCGTCCTGCTGCTGTCCGAGATGCTCACCAACGTCCTCGTCCACACCGACGCCGACGCCCTCCTCCTCGCCCAGGTCACCGGCGAGGCCGGCATCCGCCGTCTCCATGTCGAGGTCACCGACACCAGCGACGACCTCCCCCACAAACGCCGCCCCGGCGAACTGGCCTCCTCCGGACGCGGGTTGATGCTCATCGAACTGCTGGCGAACGCGTGGGGCGTGGACCCGCGCGGCGAGGGCAAGAGCATCTGGTTCGAGCTGTACGAGGAGCAGGGCGCGGCGGAGTAGCGCCGGCCCCTACGCATCCGACGGCTCGGCACTCCCGTACCGCGTCCGCAGTTCCTGGACGACCCCGAAGGCCGCCGCGGTCAGCGGCACCGCCAGCAGCATCCCGAGGATGCCGGCCACGGACGCGCCGGCGGTGATCGTCACCATCACCAGCGCCGGATGCATCTGCACGGTCCTGCTCTGGATCATCGGCTGGAGGACATGCCCTTCCAGCACCTGCACGGCGAGGACCACACCCAGCGCCCACAGCGCGATGACGAACCCGCGGTCGGCCAGCGCGACCAGCACGGCGACGGCGCCGGAGAGGAAAGCGCCGAGGTAGGGGATGTAGGCGCCGACGAAGACGAGCGCGCCAAGACCCACCGCGCCCGGCACATCCAGGACCAGCAGTCCGACCGTGATGCACAGGGCGTCGATCAGCGCGATGAAGGTCGTCCCCCGCATGAAACCCTCGACCGCCTCGAAGGCCCGCCGCGCCATGGCCTCGGCGGTGTCGGCGGCCCCGCGCGGCACGAGGGCGCGCAGTGTGCCGGCGGCCTGGTCGGAGTCCCGCAGAAAGAAGAAGACGAGAAACAGCGCCAGTACGGCGATGGCGATCGTCTCGCCCACCACACTGACCCCGCTGATCACACCGGACGCGGCGGTCCCGCCGAACTTGGTGAGCAGTTCCCTGGCGTTGGACGCGAGATCGTCCAGCGAGGTCCCGGCCGCCCCGAAGTGCTCGGCGAGCGACTCGGCCGCCTGCTTCAGCGAGGCGACGATCTGGTCCCCGGTGTCGATGAGCGCGGCGACCACGATGTACACGGCCCCGCCGACGACGGCCACGACCGCGACGCACGTCACGGCGGCGGCGATGGACCGGTTGACCCGCGCCTTCACCAGCCGCCGGTGCATCGGCCCGAGCAGCGCGGTCCCGAGCAGCGCGAGCAGCACCGGCACGACGGCCGTACGGAACTCCACGGCCAGCCGGATCCCGACATAGACCACCCCGGCGACGAGCAGCACCACGGCGCACCAGGCCGCGAGCCGGCGCACGGGGTCGGGGAGCAGCTGCACGCGTCCAGCGGATCACGCACAGGGCGGGCTGTCCTGCGCGGACAGCCCGCCCGGGTGACGGAGCGTCAGGCGTCGGGGCCCTGCTCGGTCAGGCGTGAGGGCTCTGCTCGATCAGGCGTCAGGGCCCTTCTCAGTCATGCCGTGCACGGCCGGGATGGTCCCGAGCCGGCCCTTCTGGAAGTCCTCGAAGGCCTGCTGGAGTTCTTCGCGGGTGTTCATCACGAAGGGGCCGTAGTGGGCCATGGGCTCACGGATCGGCTGACCGCCCAACAGGACGACCTCCAGGTCCGGCGTGTGCGAGTCCTGCTTCTCGTCCGCGCGGACGGTCAGCGCGGAGCCCGCGCCGAAGACGGCGGTCTGGCCCAGCTGGACCGGGCGGCGCTCGGGGCCCACCGCGCCCTTGCCCGCCAGCACGTACGCCAGCCCGTTGAAGTCCTCGCGCCAGGGCAGGGTGATCTCCGCACCCGGCGCCAGCGTCGCGTGGATCATCGTGATCGGCGTGTGCGTGATGCCGGGACCGGCGTGCCCGTCCAGCTCACCGGCGATGACGCGGAGCAGCGCGCCGCCGTCGGGGGAGGTGAGCAGCTGGACGTTGCCGCCGCGGATGTCCTGGTAGCGCGGGGCCATCATCTTGTCCTTGGCCGGGAGGTTCACCCACAGCTGGAGGCCGTGGAAGAGACCGCCGGACATCACCAGGTGCTCCGGCGGGGCCTCGATGTGCAGCAGGCCGGCGCCCGCGGTCATCCACTGGGTGTCGCCGTTGGTGATGGTGCCGCCACCGCCGTTGGAGTCCTGGTGGTCGAAGATCCCGTCGATGATGTAGGTGACGGTCTCGAAGCCGCGGTGCGGGTGCCAGGGGGTGCCCTTGGGCTCGCCCGGCGCGTAGTCCACCTCGCCCATCTGGTCCATCATGATGAACGGGTCGAGGTGGCGGTAGTTGATCCCGGCGAACGCTCGGCGCACCGGGAAGCCCTCGCCCTCGAAACCGCTCGGCGCGGTCGTGACGGCGAGCACGGGACGTGCCACGGCGTCGGCCGGCGCGGCCACTCGGGGCAGGGTCAGCGGGTTCTCGACGGTCACTGCAGGCATGTCGGTACCTCCTTGTGCGGCCAGTTTAGTTGAGCATTGAACTTCCTGCCACCCGGAACGACAAAAGCCCGGAGGACATTCCCTCCGGGCTTCGCCGTGCGGGCCGCAGCCCGCGTCAGTTGCTGAAGTACAGGTGCTTCCAGGCCCCGTACGTCGTCGAGTTCACGGTGTCGCCGGACGAGCCGTTGACGTACACCGACCGCATCCGCGCCCGGATGCCCGACTCACCGGGTGCCTCGAGAGTGATGGCCGACTTCCCGTTCGTACCGATCGGGAAGTACTCAGAGTCCGCCGAGTACCACGAGCCCTGGTAGTAGACCTGGAGGTCGAAGCGCTGCTGACGGCCCGGGTAGTAGCTCATCGTCGTGGTGAGCAGCGGGTCGGTGTTCTTGTGGAACCAGTAGTACGACGTCGAGCCGATCTTCGCCGTCTTGTAGTGCTTGGAGACGGCGGTGGAGACCTTGGCCCGCGCCCACGCCGTGACCTTCACCGTCTTCGGCTTGTAGCGGGCGTCGCCCTTGAACACCGCCCTGACGGTGGTGTCCCGGGTCATGTCCACCCAGGCGGAGATGTTGCCCCGGGAGTCGACCTGCCCGACCTTGATCCGCTTGTCGGGCCGGTCGGCGCCGAACGGGTTGGCCCAGATCTCGACCGAGCGGTTCTTGTACGTCGTACCGAGATGCGCGGTGAACTTGACGTCGGTGCCGTAGTTGTACAGCTTGCCGTTGTTGTTCAGGCTCAGCGCGGTCGAGGCGCGGGAGACGTCGACCTTGTCGGAGGCGCTGACCGCGGTGTGCGTGGCGTCGCCCGCGTACGAGACCTTGTACGTGACCTTCCCGCCGGCCGGGGGCGAGTTGGTGAAGGAGTAGGTGCCGTCCGCCTTCACCGTGACGGTCGGCAGCGCCTTGCCGTTCGGGCTCTCCAGGTCGGTGCGGGTGACCGCGAGTTTCGTGCCCACCGTGAACGGCACGTTCGCCGTGAGCTTGCCGGTGACCGTGAGCTGCTTGGCGCGGGTCGCGGACGCGGGCGCGTTGACCGTGAGGGTCGGCACGCTGAGCGACGGGCCCGTGAACGCCTTCAGGGTGTAGGTGTTGTCCGAGTTGCCGGCCAGGGCGAACACCCGGGAGGAGTCGGGCGCCCAGGCCACCTCGCCCATGCTGGAGGTCCCGGCGTCGAAGCGGCGCACCGGCGTGGCGGAGCCCGCCTTGTAGATGTTCACGTGGCGGTCGTAGGCCTGGGCGATCAGCCCGCCCGGCGAGACGTCGCCGTGCCAGCCGGTCTCGGTGAGGCCCGCGACCTCCGTGAAGGTGCCGTCGGCGTAGTTCAGCTTCCGGGAGCCGTTCCACAGCACCTGAGAGGTGCCGGGCACGAGGTCGATGTCCAGGGTCCAGCGGTCGCTGTCCGTCTTGGCGATCACCTGCGGGGTGGTGCCGGAGACGTCGAGGAGGTTGATCGCGCCCGAGCGGTCGCCGCTGTCGTGGAAGGAGAGCAGGCCGGGCGAGGACGGGTCCGCGTCGAGGACGGCCGCGTTGTAGTACGGGGCGACACCCTCCGGGAGCTGTCCGAGGGCCACCGCGGCGGCCGGGTCGGCGGCGGGGTCGATGACGCCCAGATTGCCGTGGAAGCCGCTCTCGTCCGTCGTCCGGTACGAGAACCACAGCCGCCCGCCCGCGAAGGCGGTCTCACGCGGGTCGACGCCGGCACCGAGGTCGTAGCGGGTCCTGACCTCCAGGGTGGCCGCGTCGACGGCCACGATCTCGTGCGTTGTCGGCAGGGCCGCGTACAGGGTGAGACCGTCGTCCGAGAGCGCTAGATCGCTGGGGCGGCCGAAGCCGACGTTCACGTCGACCAGGGTGCCGCTGTAGTCGGTGGCCAGGATCCGTCCGTTGTCCTGGTCCGCGACGAAGACGCGCTGCAGCGCGCCGTCCGCGACCAGACCGACGGGCTGGGTGAGGACGGCCGACGCGGCCGAGGCGGAACCCGCCGCGACGACGCTCAGCGCCACCGAGCTGAAGAGGACCGCGAATGCCGTCGCGGCCGACGTGCTGCGCATGCGCACAGTGATGAAACCCCCACAAGGAATCCCGGGGTCGCCGGGAGCTGAGAGCGCCGCGCGGCACCCGGACGCGAACCGCCGGAAGCGGTGACGTGCGGGGCGCGGCTGCCAGGGTTCACTCTATGGCATGCCTGTGACAATCGAGTGGAGATTTTGCTGAGGGGGTTTCCGCCGCCGGGCGGCGTCTAGCCGTACATCCGCCGCATCGCGAACTCCACCATCTGCTCGACCGCCTTCGCGTCGAACACCATCCGGTGCTCGCCCTCCATGTCCAGGACGAAGCCGTACCCGGTCGGCAGCAGGTCGATCACCTCGGCGCCGGTGATCACGAAGTACTTGGACTCCTTGCCCGCGTACCGGCGCAGCTCTTTGAGCGAGGTGAACATCGGGATCACCGGCTGCTGGGTGTTGTGCAGGGCGAGGAAGCCGGGGTTGTCACCGCGCGGGCAGTAGACCTTCGACGTCGCGAAGACCTGCTGGAAGTCCTCCGCGGACATCTGCCCGGTGGTGAAGGCGCGCACCGCGTCCGCGAGCGAGGGCGGAGACGGCTCGGGGTACAGCGGCGGCTGCTGGCCGTACCCGCCGGGCATGGGCTGCTGCGGCGGGACGTAGCCCTGCTGGGCACCGGCGTTCTGGTCGTAGCCGTACATGAGCGCAAGCGTACCGAGAGCGGCGGGGCGGGCGGGCCGGTACGGGTGCCCTGGCAAACCGACAGCGACTTGACAGCCACCGTCCTGGTTTCCCACAGCAAGCGCTCATAGCGTCGGTCATGCCGTGGGGAGCACGGGAAACGGCACGACATCAGCGAGGGGACAGCCATGCACCGACACCACGACGACGAGGTCCACGAGCACGACAGAGGGCTCTCCTACGACCTTCCCGTCCTCGCCCGCCGCCGCATGATCCGGCTGATGGCGGGGGCGAGCCTGATACCGCTGGTGGGGTGCTCCGCCGAGGACGACACCTCCGCGACCGGCTCGTCCTCCTCGTCGTCCTCCTCTTCCGCTGCTTCCGGCTCCACCGGCGAAGCGTCCGAGTGCGCGACCATCCCGGACGAGACCGCCGGGCCCTACCCCGGCGACGGCTCCAACGGCGTGAACGTCCTCAAGGAGAGCGGTGTCGTCCGCAGTGACATCACGAAGAGCTTCGGCGACTCGGCGGGCGGCACCGCCGAGGGCGTGCCCCTGACGATCACGCTCACCGTCGTGGACGCCGCCTCCGGCTGCGGCACCCCGAAACAGGGCGCCGCCGTCTACCTCTGGCACTGCGACCGGGAGGGCAGGTACTCCCTGTACTCGGAGGGCGTCACCGAGGAGAACTACCTGCGCGGCGTCCAGGAGACCGACGACAAGGGCCAGGTCACCTTCAAGAGCATCTTTCCGGCCTGCTACACGGGCCGCTGGCCGCACATCCACTTCGAGGTCTACGGCAGCCTGGAGGACGCCACGGCCGCCACCTCCATCACGAACACCTCGCAGCTCGCGTTCCCGAAGGACGTGTGCGACACGGTGTACGCGACGGACGGTTACAGCCAGAGTGTGCAGAACCTCAGCCAGCTCTCCCTGGAGTCGGACAACATCTTCAGCGACGGCTACGACCAGCAGCTCGCGGCGGTCGAGGGCAGCGTGGCGAAGGGATACACGGCGACTCTGACGGTTCCGGTGTGACCTGTCACATATGACCGGATCGGGGTTGCGTCTTATTACCGACGGGTAGCATCATCGTAGCTACTTGTTGGTATGTGAACGGGCGCGAGGATCCAGTGCCTCGCCGATCTCTATACGGAGCCAGTCGCCATGGGGCACTACAAGTCGAATCTGCGCGACATCGAGTTCAACCTCTTCGAAGTACTCGGGCGCGACAAGCTGTACGGCACGGGCCCGTTCGCTGAGATGGACGTCGAGACCGCGAAAGCCATCCTCGACGAGATGACCCGCCTCGCGGAGAACGACCTGGCGGAGTCCTTCGCCGACGCCGACCGCAACCCGCCGGTCTTCGACCCGGAGACCCACACCGCGCCGGTCCCCGCGTCCTTCAAGAAGAGCTACAAGGCGTTCATGGACTCCGAGTACTGGCGGCTCGGCCTGCCCGAGGAGATCGGTGGCACCACTGCTCCCCCGTCGCTGATCTGGTCGTACGCGGAGCTGGTCCTGGGCGCCAACCCGGCCGTGTGGATGTACTCCTCCGGTCCGGCCTTCGCCGGGATCCTCTTCGACGAGGGCAACGAGGTCCAGAAGCAGATCGCTCAGATCGCGGTGGAGCGGACCTGGGGCTCCACCATGGTGCTGACCGAGCCCGACGCGGGTTCGGACGTCGGCGCCGGGCGCACCAAGGCGATCCAGCAGGAGGACGGCTCCTGGCACATCGAGGGCGTGAAGCGCTTCATCACCTCGGGTGAGCACGACATGGAGGAGAACATCCTTCACTACGTGCTGGCACGTCCCGAGGGTGCCGGCCCCGGCACCAAGGGCCTGTCCCTCTTCCTCGTCCCGAAGTACCTCTTCGACTTCGAGACCGGCGAGCTGGGCGAGCGCAACGGCGTCTACGCCACCAATGTCGAGCACAAGATGGGCCTGAAGGCCTCCAACACCTGCGAGATGACCTTCGGCGACCAGCACCCCGCCAAGGGCTGGCTGATCGGCGACAAGCACGACGGCATCCGCCAGATGTTCCGCATCATCGAGTTCGCGCGGATGATGGTCGGCACGAAGGCGATCTCCACGCTGTCGACGGGCTACCTCAACGCGCTGGAGTACGCCAAGGAGCGCGTCCAGGGCCCGGACCTGGCGAACTTCATGGACAAGGCCGCGCCCAAGGTCACCGTCACGCACCACCCGGACGTCCGCCGCTCGCTGATGACGCAGAAGGCGTACGCCGAGGGCATGCGCGCGCTGGTCCTCTACACGGCCTCCGTGCAGGACTCGATCGCCGTGAAGGAAGCGGCCGGCGAGGACACCAAGACCGAGCACGCGCTGAACGACCTGCTCCTGCCGATCGTCAAGGGCTACGGCTCCGAGAAGGGCTACGAGCAGCTCGCCCAGTCGCTGCAGACCTTCGGCGGCTCCGGCTTCCTCCAGGAGTACCCGATCGAGCAGTACATCCGCGACTCCAAGATCGACACCCTGTACGAGGGCACGACGGCGATCCAGGGCCAGGACTTCTTCTTCCGGAAGATCGTCCGCAACCAGGGCGCCGCGCTGAACTCCCTCGCCGAGGACATCAAGAAGTTCCTGGCCGTCGGCACCGGCGGCGAGGAGCTGGCGGGCGCCCGCGAGCACCTGGCCAAGGCCGCCGTCGAGCTGGAGGCGATCGTCGGCCTGATGCTGACCGACCTCGCGGCCACCGAGCAGGACGTCAAGAACATCTACAAGGTGGGCCTGAACACCACCCGCCTGCTGATGGCCTCCGGTGACGTCGTCGTCGGCTACCTGCTCCTCAAGGGCGCCGCGGTCGCCGCCGAGAAGCTGCCGAACGCGTCCGCAAAGGACAAGGCGTTCTACACCGGCAAAATTGCGGCGGCGAAGTTCTTCGCGGCCAACGTCCTGCCCGGCGTCACCGGCGCGCGCAAGCTCGCCGAGGGCGTCGACCTGGACCTGATGGAGCTGGACGAGGCCGCGTTCTAGCCCGCCGCTCCCTTGACGAGGGCCCGTTCCCGGTCATGGGGAACGGGCCCTCGTACGTCGTTAAGGTGAACCCCATGAGCGAACCCCACCGCTTCGATCGCGGCCACACCGACGACCTCATGACCTTCCTGGCGGCGAGCCCGACGCCGTACCACGCCGTGGCGAACACCGCCGAGCGGCTGGAGAAGGCCGGCTTCAAGCAGGTCGCGGAGACGGACGCCTGGGACGGGTCGAGCGGCGGCAAGTACGTGCTGCGCGGCGGAGCGATCATCGCCTGGTACGTCCCCGAGAGCGCCGTGGCGCACACGCCGTACCGGATCGTCGGCGCGCACACCGACTCGCCGAACCTGCGGGTCAAGCCGCTGCCGGACGCCGGGGCGCACGGCTGGCGGCAGGTGGCGGTCGAGATCTACGGCGGCCCGCTGATGAACTCCTGGCTGGACCGCGACCTGGGGCTGGCGGGCCGGCTGACGCTCAGGGACGGGTCGACGCGTCTGGTGAACGTCGACCGCCCGCTCCTGCGCGTCCCCCAACTCGCGATCCACCTCGACCGGTCGGTCTCCTCCGAGGGCCTCAAGCTCGACAAGCAGCGCCATCTCCAGCCGGTCTGGGGCCTGGGCGACACCGTGCGGGACGGCGACCTGATCGCCTTCCTGGAGTCGGAGAACAATCTGGCCGCGGGCGAGGTCACCGGCTGGGACCTGATGGTCCACTCCGTGGAACCGCCCGCCCACCTGGGCCGCGACAAGGAGCTGGTCGCGGGCCCCCGCATGGACAACCTGCTCTCCGTGCACGCGGCCACGGCGGCGCTGGCCGCGGTGGCGACCAGCGGCGCGGGACTGCCGTACGTCCCGGTGCTGGCCGCCTTCGACCACGAGGAGAACGGCTCGCAGAGCGACACGGGCGCGGACGGGCCGCTGCTCGGCAGCGTGCTGGAGCGTTCGGTGTTCGCGCGCGGTGGATCGTACGAGGACAAGGCGCGCGCCTTCGCCGGCACCGTCTGTCTCTCCTCCGACACCGGCCACGCCGTCCACCCCAACTACGCGGAGCGGCACGACCCGACGCACCACCCGCGCATCAACGGCGGGCCGATCCTGAAGGTGAACGTCAACAACCGCTATGCGACGGACGGTTCGGGCCGCGCGGTGTGGGCCGCGGCCTGCGAGAAGGCGAACGTGCCCTTCCAGTCCTTCGTCTCCAACAACTCCATGCCCTGCGGCACGACCATCGGCCCGATCACCGCGGCCCGGCACGGCATCAAGACCGTCGACATCGGTGTGGCGATCCTGTCGATGCACAGTGCGCGGGAGTTGTGCGGGGTGGACGATCCGCATCTGCTGGCGAACGCGATGGTGGCGTTCCTGGAGGGGTAGTTGGTGACGTTCCTGGAGGGGTAACGGACGCGCCGCCGGGTACCCGCCCCCGACCGGAAGACCGGAACGACCGGACCGGACAGGGAGGCGACAGCTCATGGGCCTCGGCGGATGCATCATCCTCATCGCCGCAGGAGCCATCCTCACCTTCGCGACGGACTGGCACATGGAGGGGGTCAACCTCGACCTGGTCGGCGTCATCCTGATGATCGTCGGGCTGATCGGAGTGACGACGTTCAGCAGCATCGCGCGCCGCCGGCGGGTCGAGGTGCGGTCCTCGACGCCGGTCATCGAAGAGGAACGGCACCACTACCACGACGGATACGGCCGCTGACGTCAGGTCAGGGCATGCCCCGTCGTGGCGTCCACATGGTCCGGCACCTCGTCGTGGCGGTCGCCCACGGTGAGGGTGCCGGTGGGCTCGAAGACCAGGATGGCGGCGGGGGCGGGGGCGTACGGCTTGTGTTCCGTGCCGCGGGGAACCGTGAAGACGGAGCCCTGGGACAGGACGACCGTGCGTTCGCCCTGTGCCTCCCGCAGCGAGATGTGCAGCTCGCCGTCCAGGACGAGAAAGAACTCGTCGGTGTGGTCGTGGACGTGCCAGACGTGGTCGCCGTCGACCTTGGCCACGCGGACGTCGTAGTCGTTGACGGCCGTCACGATGCGGGGGCTCCACGTTTCCGTGAAGGAGGAGAGGGCCTTTTCCAGCGAGATGGGTTCCATGCGCCCATCGTGCGGGTGGCCGGGAGCGCGTGCGAGTGCTAGGAATCGCACATGGCGCAAGGATCCTCTCAACCCCCGGGACGGCAACCGCATCGTGTCGCCGTGATCGTCGACGAGGGCACGAACCCGTTCGAAGTCGGCGTCGCCACCGAGCTGTTCGGGCTGCCGCGGCCCGAGCTGGGGCTCTCTGGCGCTCTGTACCATGTCAC
This sequence comes from Streptomyces sp. 4N124, assembly GCF_052245395.1. Lineage (NCBI taxonomy): Bacteria > Bacillati > Actinomycetota > Actinomycetes > Kitasatosporales > Streptomycetaceae > Streptomyces > Streptomyces sp. 4N124. The sequence goes on along the minus strand of NZ_JBQQBS010000035.1, from coordinate 71,638 downwards.
ATTGTGCACGCCCACCCCTGAAGTCCGGATGAACCACGGCTTCTTCACCCTGACCGGCGTGCCCGGCCTCGAAGCCGTCGACACGGCCGACACCCTCGTCGTCCCCGGCCGCCCCGACAACGTCGTACCGCGCGGCGCCGCCGTGCTCGACGCCATCCGCCGCACCCACGCGCGCGGGGCCAGGATCATGAGCCTGTGCACCGGAAGCTTCGCGCTCGCCGAGGCCGGACTGCTCGACGGACGCCGGGCCACCACCCACTGGCGCTGGGCGGACACCTTCCGGGAGCTGCATCCGAAGGTGCTGCTGGAGCCGGACGTGCTCTTCGTCGACGAGGGCGACATCCTCACCGCCGCGGGCAGCGCCGCCGCGCTCGACCTGTGCCTGCATGTCGTACGGCGTGACCATGGCGCCGACATCGCCAATGCCGTGTCCCGGCGGCTGGTGTTCGCCGCACACCGGGACGGCGGGCAGAAGCAGTTCGTGGAACGGCCGCTGCCCGACGTGCCCGACGAGTCGCTGGGGCCCCTGCTCGCGTGGGCGCAGGCGCGGCTGGGCGAGCCGCTGACGGTGGCGGACCTCGCGGCACGGGCGGCAGTCAGCCCGGCCACCCTGCACCGCCGCTTCCGGGCCCAGTTGGGGACGACTCCGCTGGCCTGGCTGACGGGGGAGCGGGTCGCGCTGGCGTGCCGGATGATCGAGCGCGGGGAGGAACGGCTCGACGTGGTCGCCGCGCGCAGCGGCCTGGGCACCGCCGCCAATCTGCGGGCGCGGCTGCGGCGGGAGACCGGGCTCAGCCCGTCGGCCTACCGGCGGCGTTTCGGGGCCGGTGGCGTGGAAGTCCTGATGTCATGAGATTCCTCGTACGCGACAGGCTCCTCGGCTTCGGTGACGACTACTGGATCGAGGACGACAGCGGCAACAAGGTGTACCTCGTCGACGGCAAGGCGATGCGGCTGCGGGACACCTTCGAGCTGAAGGACACCCAGGGGCGTGTCCTCATCGACATCCACCAGAAGATGCTCGCCCTGCGGGACACGATGGTGATCGAGCGGAACGGCGACCCCCTGGCCCGCATCAAGCGCAAGCGGCTCTCTCTCCTGCGCAACCACTACCGGGTGTCCCTCGTCGACGGCACCGAGCTCGACGTCAGCGGCAAGATCCTCGACCGTGAATTCGCCGTCGAGTACGACGGTGAGCTCCTCGCCGTGATCTCCCGGCGGTGGCTGCACCTCCGGGACACCTACGGCGTCGACGTCGTACGCGGCGACGCCGATCCGGCGCTGCTGATCGCGGTGACGGTGTGCGTGATCCATCTGGCGGAGAAGGAACGAGAGGGGGCTTGAGGAGCGCCCCAAAGGGGCGCGGGGAACTGCGCGACCAGCCACAACGAGCCCGCAGCCGCCCGACGACCAACCTCGGCACCCCAGAACGCGTATCGGTATCCGCAAAGCCGCACGTGTGAGACAAAAGAGTCATGGCCGGACTCCTCGGTCGCGTGCGCCGGGCGCTGCGCGTCCGTACCGTCGCCCGGCAGGTCTTCGTGCTGCAGGCGGCGATCGTCGTGCTGCTCGTGGTCGCCGCGGTGATCGCCGTGGTGCTGCAGGTGCGCGGCGACAGCGAGCGCGAGGCCCGCAACCGTTCCCTCGCCGTGGCCGAGACGTTCGCGAACGCGCCGGGGACCGTGGCGGCCCTGGAGGCGCCGGACCCGTCCGCGGTGCTCCAGCCGCGCGCGGAGGCGGCGCGCAAGGCGTCCGACGTGGACTTCATCGTCGTGATGACCCCGGAGGGAATCCGCTACACCCACCCCAACCCCGCCCAGATCGGCAAGCACTACATCGGCCATATCGCCCCGGCCGCGGCGGGCGGAGTCGTACGGTAGACCTTCACCTGCACGCTGGGCCCCTCCGTGCGTGCCGTCGTCCCCGTGCAGGACGCCGACGGCAAGGTCATCGGCCTGGTCGCAGCCGGTGTGACGCTCGCCAGCGTGGGCGGGGTGGTCGACCACCAGCTGCCCGTGCTGTTCGCCTCGGCCGCGGTCGCCCTCGCCGTCGCCACCGCCGGGACCGCGCTGGTCAGCAGGCGGCTGCGGCATCAGACGCACGGGCTGGGGCCCACCGAGATGACCCGGATGTACGAGCATCACGACGCGGTCCTGCACTCCGTACGGGAAGGCGTGCTGATCATGGACGGCGACGGGCGGCTGGCGCTGGCCAACGACGAGGCGCGTCGGCTGCTCGGGCTGGGTCCGGACGCGGAGGGCCGGCTCACCCAGGACCTGGACATCGACCGCGACCTGACCCGGCTGCTGGCGTCCGGCCGGGACGCCACCGACGAGGTGCATCTGTCGGGGGGCCGACTGCTGGCGGTCAGCCGGCGGTCCACCGAGCGGGACGGCGGGCCGCCCGGCAGCGTCGCCACCCTGCGTGACACCACCGAGCTGCAGGCACTCACCGGCCGGGCGGAGGTGGCGCAGCAGCGGCTGCGGCTGCTGTACGACGCCGGACTGGAGATCGGCACCAGCCTCGACGTGACCCGCACCTCGGAGGAACTGGCGGACTTCGCGGTCCCCCGGTTCGCCGACTACGTCAGCGTCGACGTGGCCGATCCCGTGCTGCGGGGCGGGGAGCCGAAGGCGGGCAACACCGAAATGCGGCGCATCGCGTTCCGGGGCGTGAAGGAGGGCAGCCCGCTCTACGGGCTCGGGCAGCTGATCCGCTTCGCGGCGACCACCCCGCAGGCCGCCGGGTTCCTCGCCGGTGAGCCGGTGCTCGAGGAGGATCTGACCACGTTCTCCGGCTGGCAGGTGCAGGATCCCGAACGGGCTCGGGGCATCGTCGAGTTCGGCATCCACTCGATGCTCGCGGTGCCGTTGCGCGCCCGCGGCGTCATCATGGGCGTGGCCACCTTCTGGCGCGCCGACCAGCAGGAACCCTTCGAGCAGGACGACGTCTCCCTCGCCGAGGAACTGGTGGCCCGCGCCGCCGTCAGCATCGACAACGCCCGCCGCTACACCCGCGAGCACGACATGGCCGTCACCCTGCAGCGCAGCCTGCTGCCGCGGGCCATGCCCGACCAGAGCGCCCTGGACGTGGCCTACCGCTATCTGCCCGCGCAGGCCGCACAGGGCGGCGTCGGCGGCGACTGGTTCGACGTCATCCCGCTGCCGGGCGCGCGGGTGGCGCTGGTCGTGGGCGACGTGGTCGGGCACGGCCTGCACGCGGCGGCCACGATGGGCCGGCTGCGGACCGCCGTCCACAACTTCTCCACCCTGGACCTCCCGCCCGACGAACTCCTGTGGCACATGGACGAATTGGTGGCCCGCATCGACCAGGACGAGGAAGGGGACGGCAACGGCGGCGAGGAGGAGAGCGCGCCGGTGACCGGGGCGACCTGCCTGTACGCCGTCTACGACCCCGCGTCCGGCGTCTGCACCCTCTCCCGCGCGGGCCATCTCGAACCGGCGCTCGTACGTCCGGACGGCGAGGCGGAGTTCCTCACCGTCCCCGGCGGCCCTCCGCTGGGCCTGGGCGGCGGGCTCCCCTTCGAGGCGACGACGCTGCACCTGCCCGAGGGCAGCGGCCTCGTGCTCTACACCGACGGCCTGGTGGAGGACCAGCGCCGCGACATCGACGAGGGCCTGGAACTGCTCCGCCGCGCCCTGACCGGCCCCGGCCGCACCCCGGAGGAGACCTGCGACGCCACCCTCGACGCCCTGCTGCCCGACCGGCAGCGCGACGACATCGCCCTGGTCGTCGCCCGCACCCACAAACTCGCCGCCGACCGCACGGCGTCCTGGGACGTACCGCCCGACCCCTCAGCAGTGGGCCGCGTCCGGGCGGCGGCCACCCGGGCCCTTCAGTCCTGGGGCCTGTCGGACGAGGCCTTCACCACCGAGCTGATCCTCAGCGAACTCGTCACCAACGCCCTGCGCCACGCCACCGCCCCCATCCATGTCCGCCTCATCCGCGACCGCACCCTGATCTGCGAGGTCTCCGACGCCAGCAGCACCGCCCCGCATCTGCGGCGCGCGGCCACCACGGACGAGGGCGGACGGGGGCTGTTCCTGGTGGCGCAGTTCGCGGAGCGGTGGGGGACGCGGTATTCGGGGGGCGGGAAGGTGATCTGGACGGAGCAGCCGCTGGAGAAGTGACGGCAGGTCTACGGCTTCAACAGCAGGTCCACGGGTTCACCTGCGCGGCGGAGCCAGCCCCAGTACGCGATCCTTGAGCGCCGGGAACTGGTCCCGCGTCACCGAGACCTTCCCGGGATCGAACTCCACGGTGAGGATCTGCTCCCCGGCACCCGCCTCCGCGAGGACCTCCCCCCACGGATCGACCACGATCGAGTGACCGGCCTGCGGAACCCCGGCGTGCGTCCCGGCCGTTCCACAGGCGAGCACGAACGCCTGGTTCTCCACCGCCCGCGCCTGAGCCAGCAGCGTCCAGTGCGCCCGGCGCCGCTCCGGCCAGCCCGCCGGGACGACGAAGGTCTCGGCACCGGCGTCGACGAGACCGCGGAAGAGTTCGGGGAAACGGAGGTCGTAGCAGGTGCCCACGCCGATGGTCGTCTCCGGCAGGCGAACCGTCACCAGTTCCTGGCCCGCGCCCATCAGCACGGCCTCGCCCTTGTCGAACCCGAAGCGATGGATCTTGCGGTAGGCGGCGGCCAGGTCACCCGAGGGGGAGAAGACAAGAGACGTGTTGTAGAGCGGCCCGTCGCCCGCGGCGGAGCCGCTGTCGGATGGAGTCCGCTCCGGAATCGAGCCCGCGTGCAGCCACACGCCGGCGTCGCTCGCGGCCTTCGCCATCACCTCGTAAGTCGGCCCTTCGAGCGGCTCGGCCTCGGTGCCGAACTCCTCGTACGCGAAGGCCCCCGTCGTCCACAGCTCCGGCAGTACGACGAGGTCCGCGGCGCCCGCCTGCTCCCGTACCAGTGAAGCGACGCGCCGTCGGCGCGATTCGATCGATTCGCCCTCGTTTACTGCGATCTGGAGCAATGAGGCGCGCACGCTACCACCGTCCTGGCATTCGAGCCGTCCACACGGCCTACGATCGTCACACGAAAGCACTGCCGGGGTGCCTCACAGCAGCGTAACTTAGCGTCCCAAGACACCCGCCGACAGCAGCCACCTCCCACTGGCAACGCCGCCACAACCAAGCCTGTACCGACCGCCGAGGGGTCCCGTTCCGTGAGTCTGCATCCCACTCTCCAGCCCTACGCCGACGCCTGGACCCACTCCATCGAAGCGATATCCGAGCTGGTGCAGCCCCTTGTGGAGGGCGAGTGGAACCGGCGGACACCGTGCCCCGGCTGGTCGGTCCGTGACGTCGTCTCCCATGTCATCGGCCTGGACTGCGAGATGCTCGGCGACCCGCGTCCCATCCACACGCTCCCGCGCGACCTGTTCCACGTCACGAACGACCACCAGCGCTACATGGAGATGCAGGTCGACGTACGCCGCCACCACACGGGGCCCGAGATGACCTCCGAGCTGGAGCTGGTCACGATCCGCCGCAACCGCCAGCTGCGGAACGAGTCCCGCGACCCGGGCACGAAGGTGCGCGGCGCGCTCGGTACCGAGATCACGCTCGAAGAGTCCATGCGCCATCACGCGTTCGACGTCTGGGCCCACGAGCAGGACCTCCGTGTCGCGCTCGGCCGCCCCGGCAACCTCGACTCGCCCGGCGCGCACGTGGCCCGTGACGTCCTTCTCGGCGCCCTGCCCGACATCGTCGCGAACAAGGCGAACGCGCCGCGCAGCTCGGCGATCGTCTTCGACGTCCACGGCCCCATCGAGTTCCTGCGCACCATCCGCGTCGACATCCAGGGCCGCGGCACCCTCGAAACGGCCCCTGCTCTCGGCCCCGCCGCCACCCTCACCCTCGACTGGGAGACGTACATCCGTCTGGCCTTCGGCCGCGTGACGCTGGAGTCGGTCGGCGACCGGATCAAGGCCGAGGGCGATGTGGATCTGACGGCGGCGATTCTGCGGAACTTCACGGTGACGCCGTAGCCGGGCCGGCCGGCGCCGACCGGCCACGCGTCGGGGGCCATCGGCTCAGCGGTCCTCCGTGACCGTCGTGGCGACGCCGTCCTTTATCTCGACCTTGGCGGAGAGGCCCTTCTTGGCGGCGCTCTCCAGCTGGGTCAGGGTGCACTGCGGCGTCTCCTCGGACTGCGGGTTGCCGCAGATCGTGCCGGCGCCGAACACCCGCGTGCCGTCGGAGACGAAGAACGCCTGCTCGACGCCCTTCATGTCGGAGACGGTGAGCTTGCCCGGCGCGAGGTAGCTGACGTTGCCGAACCAGGTGCCGTTGACGCCCGTCGCGCCGGTGCCGTTCTCGACGTCGTGGCGCTCGCGTACGACGGTGGCGATGCCGTCCTTGAGTGTCACGTCCGCGGTGACGGCTGCCTTCTTGGTGGCCGTCTCCAGCTGGTCGAGCGTGCAGCTCGGGCGGGCCTCGGACCGCGGGCTCCCGCAGATCGCGCCGGCGCCGTGGACCGCGGTGTCGTCGGCGACGAAGAACGCCTGGTCGGTCTTTCCGGCCACCTGGACGGTGTACTTGCCCGGGGCGAGATAGCTGACGGTGCCGCCGGTGAACGTGCCGCTCACGCCCCGCTGGGAGGAGCCCGTCGCGTTCTGCGCGGACCCGCCGGCCGACGTCGAGCCCTTGGACGTCTTGGAGGCGTTGGAGTTGTCGGACGTCCCGGACTTCTTGGACGACGACTTGTGCTGGGAGCTGCCGGTGCTCGAGGAACCGTTGCTGCCGGAGCCGCTCTGACATGCGGTCATCGCGAGCCCGGCGGCGAGCGCGGCGGTGACGACGACGGCCTGGCGCAGGTGGCGGTTCATCACGGAATTCCCTTCGGAGGCGCGGAGTTCGTTCGATGACTATGAGGGCCTGACAGCCCCTCAGGTCACGCCCGTCCCCGCCTCACGACACCGTTGTCACACCCCTATGACACAGCAACACCTCGGCTGCGAAGCCAAGTTGTGCAGAACCACCCGCGCAGGTGCGCTGAACCACCCGCGTCACGCGGGCACATGCACCGTCTCCACCCGGCTCGCCACCAGCCGCTCCCGCTCCCGCCGGGCCGCCCGCTTCCGCAACCGCAGAATCTGACTCACACCCAGCGCCTGGAGCACGAACACCGACGAGAACGCCACCGTGTAGTCGTCGCCGGTCGCATCCAGCAGCACGCCCACCGCGAACAACGTGGTCATCGAGGCGACGAAGCCGCCCATGTTGGTGATCCCGGACGCCGTGCCCTGCCGCTCCGGCGGATTCGCCGGCCGGGCGAAGTCGAACCCGAGCATCGAGGCGGGCCCGCACGCTCCGAGCACCGCGCACAGCATCACCAGCAGCCACATCGGTGCGTGCTCCCCGGGGTACACCAGCACGGCTGCCCACATCAGCGCGGTCGCCCCGACGGTGCCCAGCGCGAGCGGCAGCCGGGCCGCGTGATGCCGGGCGACGACCTGGCCGTACACCAGACCCACGAGCATGTTCGACAGCACGACGAGCGTCAGCAGTTCGCCGGCGGTCGCCCGCGACAGCCCCTGCGCCTGGACCAGGAACGGCAGCCCCCACAGCAGCAGGAACACCATCGCCGGGAACTGGGTGGTGAAGTGCACCCACAGCCCCAGCCGTGTCCCCGGCTCCCGCCACGAGGCGGCGATCTGCCGGCGGACGTAGGACGCGCCCTGATGCGGGAAGGGCGCGGGCTCGTGTCCCTCGGGGTGGTCCTTGAGGAAGAGGAGGAGCAGCACCAGCACCACAACGCCCGCGAGCGCGCTCCCCGCGAAGGCCGTGGTCCAGCCCACGCCGTGCAGCAGCCGCGCGAGCACCAGCGTCGAGACGAGGTTGCCCGCCATGCCGGCCAGCCCGGCGAGCTGCGCCACCAGCGGGCCGCGCCGCGCCGGGAACCAGCGGCTGCCGAGCCGCAGCACGCTGATGAACGTCATCGCGTCACCGCAGCCGAGCAGCGCGCGGGAGGCGAGGGCCATGCCGTACGACGGTGACAACGCGAAGCCGAGTTGCCCGACCGTGAAGAGGACCACGCCGATGGTCAGCACCTTCTTCGTGCCGAGCCGGTCGACCAGCAGGCCCACGGGTATCTGCATGCCCGCGTACACCAGGAGCTGGAGGATCGAGAAGGTGGACAGCGCGGAGGCGCCCACGTCGAACCGCTCGACCGCGTCGAGTCCGGCGACCCCCAGCGACGTACGGAAGATGACGGCGACGAAGTAGACGGAGACGCCGATGCCCCAGACGGCGATGGCCTTGCGGCCGCCGGGCGGGTCCCCGGGCAGAGCGACGGCGCTCATCGGACCTCACCCCGCGCGAGGTGCGAGAACCAGCCGACGTGCCGGTGGACGACATCGACGGCCGCCTGCGCGTCCCCGGAGCGCAGCGCCTGAAGGATCTCCTCGTGCTCGGCGAGGGTCTTGGCGATCCGGTCGGGGTGGGAGTGCATCACGGCGACGCCCATGCGCAGTTGCCGGTCGCGGAGTTGGTCGTAGAGCCGGGAGAGTATCTCGTTCCCGCCGCTGCGGACGATCTCGGCGTGGAAGCAGCGGTCGGTGACGGCGGCCGCGGCGAGGTCGCCGGCGGCGGCGTGCGCCTTCTGCTCGGCGAGCAGTTCCTCCAGCCGGGTGATCAACCGCGGATTCGCCGGTACGGCCTTCCGCGCGGCGTGCTCCTCGACCAGCAGCCGGGTCTCCACCACGTCCGCGATCTCCTGTGCGGAGACGGGCAGGACCAGCGCGCCCTTCTTCGGGTAGAGCTTGATCAGCCCCTCGACCTCCAGGCGGAGCAGCGCCTCGCGCACCGGAGTGCGGGAAACCCCTACAGCCTCGGCGAGTTCGCCCTCGGTGAGGAGGATGCCGCCTTCGTAACGCCGTTCCAGGACGCCTTGCTTGACGTGGGCGTAGACGCGGTCGGCGGCGGGTGGTTGCTTCACGGGTGCGGGCGGGGCTGAGGGCATGCCCACAGCTTAGATACAACACGTACGCATGCGGCCGCTCATTCCAGCATGCGGACGCGCCGAAATCCGCCCCACGCACCGCGCAACCTTCTGCGCTGGTTACATGTCACACGTACGCGGCCTGCCTGTTTCGCCATCCAACTCGGCCGCGCTTCAGGGGCATTCGACGTATTCGGGGTATTTCAGTTGATAACTGCCACCAAGGGCATCCGTGTCCGCAGAGCCGCAGCCGTCGCCGTCACGGCGGGTGCGATGCTCGCCACCGGAGCCCTCACCGCGGCACCGGCGCAGGCCGCGACGACGCCCACCATCACCGCCAAGGGCGGATTCCTGATGAACGGCGCCACCGGCGCGACGCTCTTCTCCAAAGCCGCCGACACCAAGCGGCTCACCGCCTCGACCACGAAGATCATGACCGCGAAGGTCGTGCTCTCGCAGTCGAATCTGAACCTGGACACCAAGGTCACGATCAAGAAGGCGTACAGCGACTACATCGTCGCCAACGGCGCCTCGTCGGCCCGGCTGATCGTCGGTGACAAGGTCACGGTCCGTCAGCTGCTGTTCGGGATGATGCTGCCGTCCGGCTGCGACGCCGCGATGGCTCTCGCCGACAAGTTCGGTTCCGGCACCACGGTCTCGGCGCGCACCAAGAACTTCATCGGCAAGATGAACTCCATGGCCAGGACCCTGGGCATGGCGAACACGCACTTCGACTCGTTCGACGGCATAAGCCGCGGCTCGAACTACTCGACGCCGAAGGACCTGACGAAGCTCGCCCGCAGCGCGATGAAGACGTCCACGTTCCGGGGGGTCGTGAAGGCCAAGTCGTACACGGCGAAAACCATCACCAAGACCGGCTCCACCCGCACGATGGCCGCCTGGAAGAACACCAACACCCTGCTCGGCTGGAACGGCACGCTCGGCATCAAGACCGGCTCCGGCACCGAGGCCAAGTACTGCCTCGTCTTCACCGCGACGAAGGACGGCGAGACGGTCGTCGGCGCCGTCCTCACCGCCTCCTCGGAGGCCAACCGCACGACGGACGTGAAGAAGCTCATCAACTACGGCTACGCACGCATCAGCTGACGCCCGCATCGTCGGAGAAGGGGCCCGCCATGACGTCCCGAGCGGACGGGCGGGCCCCTTCGGCGTTCAGCGCTGGCCGCTCGCTCAGCCGGTCAGGTGCTGAGGAACCTTCAGATCGCCGCCACATCCACCAGTGGCGAAGAGCACCTGTTCAGTCGAGGACCGCCGTGGCTTCGATCTCGACCAGATGGTCGGGGACGTCCAGTGCCGCTACGCCGATCAGCGTGCTCGGCGGGGCCGGGGTGACCCCCAGCTTCGCGGCAGCCCGGGAGATCCCTTCCAGGAGTGGGGCGATCTTGTCGGGAGTCCAGTCGACGACGTAGAAGGTCAGCTTCGCCACGTCGTCGAACGAGCCACCGACCTCGGCCAGGGCGGTGCCGACGTTGAGATAGCTCTGCTCGACCTGGGCGGCGAGGTCGCCTTCGCCGATCGTGACTCCCTCGGCGTCCCAGGCGACCTGCCCGGCGATAAAGACCAGCCTGGACCCGGATGCGATCGACACCTGCCGGTAGACGTCGATCTTGGGCAATCCGCTGGGGTTGGCAAAGGTGATGGCCATGATGCTTGTCTCCTCGTCCTGAGCGCCTGTGGGCTCGCGTCCGCGACGACCAAGGCACTGTCGGTCTCTTGTGGTTACTCAGAAACCATAGGAGAGTGGTTGCTGACATGGAAGAACGCACTTTTCAGTGACTGGAGCACCCTATGGTGACCAAGCAGTTCACAGGCACGCCCGAGGACGCAGACCTGGCGCGTTCGGGCTCCTTGGCACGGGAGATCTTCTCCGACGTCGCCAACAAGTGGGCGTTCCTCATCGTCGAGGGCCTCGGTGATCGCACCCTGCGCTTCAGCGAGCTACGGAACGAGATCGAGGGCATCAGCCACAAGATGCTCACCCAGAACCTGCGCATGCTGGAGCGCAACGGCCTGGTCGAGCGCACCGTGTACCCCACCGTCCCACCGCGGGTCGAATACACCCTCACCGAGCCGGGTCAAGCCCTGCGCGCAACGGTCGACGGAATGTGCGGCTGGACCCACCAGTACTTCGGTCACATCGAGGCCGCCCGCCGCCGCTTCGACACCTGACGGCCGGCGCACGCGCGGCCGTGGGCCAGCCGGCTGGACGCCGGCGGACAGATCGCGACAACAAGTGACGTGAGGGAGTCTTACTGAGCGGCCTGCCTCGATCGAGGCAGGCCGCTCTGTCATGGCCACCGAGGGCACGCCCAGTCGACTCACGCCCAGGTGATCAACCTCTTCGGCTGCTCCAGAATCGCCGCCACATCCGCGAGCACCTTCGAGCCCAACTCCCCGTCCACCAGCCGGTGATCGAAGGACAGCGCCAGCGTCGTCACCTGGCGTGGCTTGACCTTGCCCTTGTGGACCCAGGGCTGGAGTTTGATCGCGCCGACGGCGAGGATCGCGGACTCGCCGGGGTTGAGGATCGGCGTGCCGGTGTCGACGCCGAAGACGCCGACGTTGGTGATGGTCACCGTGCCGCCCTGCATCGCGGCGGGGGAGGTCTTGCCTTCCCTCGCTGTAGACACCAACTCGCCCAGCGCCTCCGCCAGTTGGGGAAGCGTCTTGTCCTGCGCGTCCTTGATGTTCGGGACGATCAGGCCGCGGGGGGTGGCCGCGGCGATGCCCAGGTTGACGTAGTGCTTCTGGACGATCTCCTGGGCCGCCTCGTCCCAGGACGCGTTCACCTCCGGGTGGCGCTTGATCGCGACCAGCAGGGCCTTGGCGATCAGGAGGAGCGGGTTGACCCGCAGGCCCTCCATCTCCTTGTCCTGCTTGAGCTCCTCGACCAGCTTGATCGTGCGGGTCACGTCGACCGTGACGAACTCCGTGACATGCGGGGCAGTGAACGCCGAGGTGACCATGGCCGCCGCCGTCGCCTTACGGACGCCCTTGATGGGGATGCGGGTCTCGCGGGACGTGTCGTACGTCGGCATCGGGGTCGGGGCTGCTGCCGGCGCCGACACCGGCGTCACCGGTTCGGGCGCCTTCGGCTGGGCCACCGCGGCGTGGACGTCCTCGCGCGTGATGACGCCGTCCGGGCCGGAGGGGGTGACCGTGGCCAGGTCCACGCCCAGGTCCTTCGCCAGCTTGCGCACCGGCGGCTTCGCCAGCGGGCGGTCCTGAGGAGCCACAGGGGAAGGGGCCACAGAGGAAGGAGCCGCAGCGGCGGGAGCCGCGGGCGGCGGGGCGGCCGGCCCATGTCCGTTCAGCTCTGTCTGGATCGCCGCCGACGCCGCCTGGACCGGGACCTCCGGGCCCTTGCGGGGGCGGCGCTTGGTCGAGGATGTGGCGACTCCGTAGCCCACCAGCACCGGCGTGCGGCCCGAGCCCTCCGGCTTGGGTTCCTCCGCGGGTGCCGGCGCGACCGGCGCCGCCTGCGACGGTGCTGCCCCGCCCGCCAGGTCCACCGCGATGATCGACGTGCCCACGTCCACCGTCGTGCCCTCGGGGAAGTGGAGTGCGCGGACCACGCCGTCGTACGGAATGGGGAGCTCGACCGCGGCCTTGGCCGTCTCGACCTCGCAGACCACCTGGCCGTCCGTCACCGTGTCGCCGGGCCGCACGTACCACTTGAGGATCTCGGCCTCGGTGAGCCCCTCGCCCACGTCGGGCATTTTGAACTCGCGTACGGACGCTTCAGTCATCGTCGTCACGACCCTCTCCTCAGTACGCCAGGGCGCGGTCGACAGCGTCGAGCACCCGGTCCAGGCCCGGCAGGTACTCGTCCTCCAGGCGGGCCGGCGGATACGGGGCGTGGTAGCCGCCGACCCTGAGCACCGGGGCTTCCAGGTGGTAGAAGCAGCGCTCCGTGATCCGGGCGGCGATCTCGGCGCCCGAGCCGAAGAACACCGGCGCCTCGTGGACGACGACCAGGCGGCGGGTCTTCTCGACCGACGCCTGGATGGAGTCGAAGTCGAGCGGAGACACCGAGCGCAGGTCGAGGACCTCGAGGTTCTTGCCCTCCTCGGCCGCCGCGTCGGCGACCTCCTGGCAGAGCTTCACCATCGGGCCGTACGCGACAAGCGTCAGGTCCGTGCCCTCGCGCACCACGCGCGCCTTGTGCAGCGGGCCGGGGATCGCTTCCGGGTTGACCTCGCCCTTGTCCCAGTAGCGCCGCTTCGGCTCGAAGAAGATCACCGGGTCGTCGCTCTGGATGGCCTGCTGCATCATCCAGAACGCGTCCGAGGCGTTCGACGGGCTGACGATCTTCAGGCCCGCCACATGCGCGAACAGGGCTTCCGGGGACTCCGAGTGGTGTTCCACCGCACCGATCCCGCCGCCGTACGGGATGCGGATGACGACCGGGAGCTTGACCTTGCCCAACGCGCGCGCGTGCATCTTGGCGAGCTGGGTGACGATCTGGTCGTACGCCGGGAAGACGAAGCCGTCGAACTGGATCTCCACGACCGGACGGTAGCCGCGCAGGGCCAGGCCGATCGCCGTGCCGACGATGCCGGACTCGGCGAGCGGGGTGTCGATGACCCGGCTCTCGCCGAAGTCCTTCTGCAGGCCGTCCGTCACCCGGAAGACGCCGCCGAGCTTGCCGACGTCCTCGCCCATGATCAGGACCTTGGGGTCGGAGTCCAGAGCGCGCCGCAGCGACTCGTTGATCGCCTTGGCCAAAGCCATCTTTTCCGCTGCCATGATCAGGCCCCCTCTCCGTCAGCGAACGACGCCTGGTAGGCGGCGAACTGGGCTCGCTCCTCGTCGACGAGCGCATGCCCGTCCGCGTACACGTTCTCGAAGATGGCGAAGTGGTCCGGGTCCGGCATGGCACGGACCGCCTCACGCACTCGCCTGCCCAACGCTTCGCTCTCCGCTTCAAGTTCCGCGAAGAATCCCTCGTCCGCGTGGTTTGAGGCCTCGAGATACGCGCGGAGGCGGGCGATCGGGTCCTTCGCCTCCCAGGCCAGCCGCTCGTCGTCGCCCCGGTAGCGGGTCGGGTCGTCGGAGGTGGTGTGCGCGCCCATGCGGTACGTGTACGCCTCGACGAGCGTCGGGCCCTCACCGCTGCGGGCCCGCTCCAGCGCCCACTTCGTCACGGCCAGGCAGGCCAGTACGTCGTTGCCGTCGACGCGGACGCCCGGGAAGCCGTAGCCCTGTGCGCGCTGGTAGAGCGGCACGCGGGTCTGCTTCTCGGTCGGCTCGGAGATCGCCCACTGGTTGTTCTGGCAGAAGAAGACCACCGGGGCGTTGTAGACCGCGGAGAAGGTGAAGGACTCGGCCACGTCGCCCTGGCTGCTGGCGCCGTCGCCGAAGTAGGCGATGACCGCGCTGTCCGCGCCGTCCTTGGCCACGCCCATCGCGTAGCCGGTCGCGTGCAGCGTCTGCGAGCCGATGACGATCGTGTAGAGCTGGAAGTTGTTGCTGTTGGGGTCCCAGCCGCCGTTGTTCACGCCGCGGAACATGCCGAGCAGGTTGGCCGGGTCGACGCCGCGGCACCAGGCGACGCCGTGTTCGCGGTAGGTCGGGAAGACGTAGTCGTCCTCGCGGGTGGCCCGGCCGGAGCCGATCTGGGCGGCCTCCTGGCCGAGCAGCGAGGCCCACAGGCCCAGCTCGCCCTGGCGCTGCAGGGAAGTGGCCTCGGCGTCGAAGCGGCGGGTGAGCACCATGTCGCGGTACAGGCCGCGCAGCTCTTCGGGAGTGACGTCGGCGACGTACGGGTCGTACTCGGCGTTCTTGACGCGCTTGCCCTCGGGGGTCAGCAGCTGAACCAGCTCGGGCTTGGTGCTCGGGGACTTCTTCGTCCCGGCGCTGCGTCGCGGCTTGCGCGCGGCAGTGCTCTCCACGGTCACGTGTGCTCCTCCGTCGGTCCGGTCCCCCGGGGTTGCCGGTGAAACCAGTGCGGCTCACCTGGTCCGACACCCGTGCACGGGGTGGGTGCCACTCGGCCGGAACAGGCGTGACAGGTGCCCCGGCGAGCGCCCTGCAACCATCACGTTACCCAGTGCTCCACATTTCTGTGAAACCCCCTTTGACCTGCGATTTTGCTTGGATTTCCAAGTAAATCGGGAAGAGCCCGAAGGGGTACTGGTCACAGCCTTGCAGGAGGCCGGAGCAACGGCACGTTATCCCGCCGACCCAGGTCACCGGAAGGGTTTGTGTATTTGACTTACCCCGTGAGCGAAGAGGGAAAAATCCGTGTTTTTCTCCTCGCCGACCATGAAGTCGTCCGGCGGGGAGTCCGCGAACTCCTCAAGGACCTCTTGTGACCGAAAGCGACCGCGGACGACGGACTGTGACAACGCCCAGCTCATGGGCTCGGCCGGTGCCCTAGCATCTGGCGCGTGTCGCGCCCCTGTGTACCACCCCTCGTGCCCCACGCGCCCCCGCTGGGCACCCTGCTCCGCCAGTACGCCGCCGGTTCCGCCGTCGCCTGCGAACCCGTCGATGAAGGGCTCCTCAACCGCGGCTACCGGCTGCGCACGACTCGCGGCCGGTACTTCCTCAAGCACCATTTCGACCCCGAGACCGCCGACCCGACCGCGATCGAACGCCGGCACCGCGCCACCCAGCGCCTCGCCGACCTCGGCGTCCCGGTGGCACCGCCCGTGGCCGCGCGCGACGGGCGCACGGTGGCGGTGGTCGGCGGCCACGCGTACGCCCTGCACCCGTGGGTCGAGGGACGGCACCGGCACGGCGGCCAGCTCAGCGCGGAGCAGTGCGGACGGCTGGGGGCGCTGTTAGGGGTGGTGCACGCCAGCCTGGAGCGCGTGATGCCGGCGCAGAGGCGGGGACGTACGGAGCCTCCCCCCAGCGCCGACCCCACCGCCACCTTCGCCCTCATCGACGACCTGCTCGCCCGCGTACGCCGCCACCGCCCCGCCGACTCCTTCGACGAACTGGCCCGGCACCGACTGCGGGAGCGGCGCGTGCTCCTGGAGCGGCACGCGGACCGGCGCCCGCCGCGCGGAGGTTCCGTCGGCTGGGTGCACGGCGACTTCCACCCGTTCAACCTGCTCTACCAGGGGGACGCGCCCGCCGCGATCGTCGACTGGGACCGGCTCGGCATACAGCCCCGCGCGGAGGAGGCCGTACGAGCCGCCGCGATCTTCTTCGTCCGTCCCGTCGGCACCCTCGACCTGCCCAAGGTGCGCGCGTACGCGCGCGCGTACCGGCGCACGGCCGGCGCCACGCCCTCCCAGCTCGCTGCGGCCGTGCACCGCGTGTGGTGGGAGCGTCTCAACGACTTCTGGATGCTGCGCTGGCACTACGAGCGGGGCGACACGCGCGCGGACCCCCAGTTCCCGGCCGCCTCGGCCCTCGCCGTGTGGTGGACACGGGAGTACGACGCGGTGTGCGAGGCGTTCAGCGGCTGACGTGCGCGCCCCCGCGTCAGCCCTCGGACCCGCCGCCCTCGGTGCCACCAGCGCCGGTGCCCGTCGGCTCCCCCGACGGGGTCGGCTCGTCGGACGGCGTGAAGGACGGCGTCGGCTCCCCGGACGAGGTCGGTTCGTTGGACGGGGTGTAGGACGGCTCCGAAGAAGCCGTCTCCGACGGCGTGTAGGAAGGCTCGGACGACGGCGTGTAGTTCGAACCGCCGCTCGTGTCCGAGTCGCTGTCCGTCTCCGTGTCGGTCGGCTCGTGGCTCGCCTCGTCGCTCGGCGTCTCGCTGGCCTTCTCGTCCTCGGTCGTCTGCGAGGTGGTCGGCGACACTTTGCCACCACCACCGCCGCCACCGTTCCCGTCACCACCGTTGAGCGCCAGCGCGACGCCCGCGGCGATGGCGACCACCGCGAGGACGGCGAGGATCCACAGCTTGCCGCGACCGCTGCCCCGGTTGCCGTGCCCCTCGAAGCCGCCGTCGTCCCCGCCGCCGTAGCCGGACGGCAGGATCTGCTGCGGGATCTGCGAGGTGCTGGAGCCGTCGCTGTGGTGCTGCATCACGGTCGTGCCGGCGAAACCCGCGGCCGGGGTCTGCCGGCCGTCGTGCGCGCTGACCGGGCCGGTGTTCCAGGTGCCGGTGTGGCCGCCCTGGTCGTACAGCATCTGCAGGCCGTACTGGACGAGCCCGCGCATCTCCTCGGCCGTCTGGAACCGGTCGTCCGGCTCCTTGGCCAGCGAGCGCATGACAAGACCGTCGAGCTCCGGCGGGCAGGCGTCGGAGGCCTCGGACGGCGGCGTCGGGATGTCCTGGACGTGCTGGTAGACCACCGACAGCGGGGTCTCGCCGGTGAACGGGGGCCGCAGCGCGAGGAGTTCGTAGAGCAGGCAGCCCACCGCGTACAGGTCGGAGCGGTGGTCGACGGCCTTGCCGAGCGCCTGTTCCGGGGAGAGGTACTGCGGCGTGCCCATGACCATGCCGGTCTGCGTCATCGTGGTGGACGCGCCGTGCAGCGCGCGGGCGATGCCGAAGTCCATCACCTTCACGGCGCCGTTGTGCGTGATGATGACGTTCGCGGGCTTGATGTCGCGGTGGACGATGCCGTGCTGGTGCGAGTAGGCGAGCGCCTCCAGGACGCCGGAGACGATGATCAGGGCCTGCTCGGGCCCGGGCGCCTCGGCGTTGATGAGGAGGTCGCGGATGGTGCGGCCCTCGACGATCTCCATCACGATGTACGGCACCGACTGGCCGCCCACGAAGTCCTCGCCGGAGTCGTACACGGCGACGATCGCGTGGTGGTTGAGCCCGGCCACCGACTGGGCCTCGCGTGTGAAGCGGGCCTTGGAGACCGGGTCCTCGGCGAGATCGGAGCGGAGCAGCTTCACCGCCACCGTGCGGCCCAGGCGCACGTCCTCGGCCGCGAACACCTCGGCCATACCGCCCCGGCCGAGTCTGTGGGTGAGCCGATACCGGCCATCGCCGACCAGCCCGCCATTACCCCACATCTCCGGCGCATCTGACATACCGCCGCCAGTCGCCTCGGGGTCGGACGGGCCCTGAGCGCGCTGCTGCTGTGCCATCAGTCCTCGCCGTCGTTTCTGCCCGCGGTGCGCGCGGTGTTGTTACGGTCTCCGTCGGCCACGCTACAGCCTCCGCGCAAGCCTCCGGTCCGGTACGGGCGCCCGGACCGGAACGAGACGGACCGGCCATCAAACCCGTACTCCACGGTGTCGTGCAAATTCCGTGTACCGGCAGTACGGCCGCTGTAACGCTTCCGCGACGCTTCTTTCGCGTACGGTCACGGAACGGGCACCGCGCTTGACCTGTCAGTGCCGCGGGGCAGACTTGGGCCGGGAATAGGACATTGGATCACCGACTTCCGGCCGCCGGCGCCGATGGGGGACGCAGAACATGAGCCAGGACGGCGCACAGGGCCGGTACGCGGGGCGGGCGCTGGCCGGTGGCCGCTATCAGCTGCGCGACTTGCTCGGCACGGGCGGCATGGCCTCGGTGCACCTCGCGTACGACTCCGTGCTCGACCGGCAGGTCGCGGTCAAGACGCTGCACACCGAGCTGGGCCGCGAGCAGGCGTTCCGGGAGCGCTTCCGCCGCGAGGCCCAGGCCGTGGCGAAGCTCACGCACACCAACATCGTCTCGGTCTTCGACACCGGCGAGGACGATGTCGACGGCATGACGACGCCGTACATCGTCATGGAGTACATCGAGGGCCGCCCGCTCAGCTCGGTGTTCGACGAGGACGTACGGCAGTTCGGCGCGGTGCCCGCCGACAAGGCTCTGAAGATCACCGCGGATGTGCTGGCGGCGCTGGAGATCAGCCATGAGATGGGGCTGGTCCACCGCGACATCAAGCCGGGCAACGTGATGATGAACAAGCGCGGCGTCGTCAAGGTCATGGACTTCGGCATCGCGCGCGCCATGCAGTCCGGTGTGACGTCGATGACACAGACCGGCATGGTCGTCGGCACCCCTCAGTACCTCTCGCCGGAACAGGCGCTGGGCCGGTCCGTGGACGCCCGCTCCGACCTGTACTCGGTCGGCATCATGCTGTTCCAACTGGTCACCGGGCGGCTGCCGTTCGACGCGGACTCGCCGCTGGCCATCGCGTACGCGCATGTGCAGGAGGAGCCGGTGGCGCCCTCCTCGATCAACCGTGCCCTGCCTCCGGCCGTGGACGCGCTGGTCGCCCGCGCGCTGAAGAAGAACCCGAACGAGCGCTTCCCCAGCGCCGAGTCCATGCGCGACGAGTGCCTGCGGGTGGCCGCGTCCTTCCAGGCGGCCCCGCCGAGCATCGTGCCGGGCACGCAGACGCAGAGCGGCCAGGGCGTCGGCGCCTCGGTGTTCCCGCCGGTCGGCCAGGCGCCCCCGCCGTCGGCCCCCGTCCAGACGCCGTACCAGCAGCCCCAGACGCCGAACCCGTACAGCACCCCGCCGCCGTCGATGCCTTCGCCGGCGTACGGCTACCCGCAGCAGCCCGGCTACCAGACACCGCAGCCGGCGGCGTTCTCCCCGCAGCCGGGCCACTCGACCCCGCCGCCGTACACCATGTCGCCCCAGCCGCAGACCACTTCGGGCGGCGGCAGGAACAACCGGCCGGTCATCATCGGCTCGGTCGTCGTGTCCATCGCCGCGGTGGTCGGCCTGATCGTGGCCCTGACGCTGAACGGCAACAGCAACGACGACGCGGGCGGCAGCGGCGGCGCGACGGCCTCGGAGTCGGTGACGAAGGCCGCCGGGTACCGCGAAGGCGACAGCTCCAAGACCGTCGAGACCACCGAGTGCACCGAGCCGCGGGAGTCGTACCGCGACCCCGATCAGGTGCAGATGCCGGACCTGACGTTCAAGTACTGGCCGTCGGTCGTCGAGTGCCTCGACGCGGCGGAGTGGAAGTACAAGAAGGTCGACATCAACGAGAACACGTACGGCGAGGGCACGATCATGCGGCAGACGCCCGAGACACGTACGGACTTCGATCCGGAGAACCCGCCGACGTTCACGTTCGAGGTCTCGACGGGCAACCCGGAGTGACGTAGGCGACGTCCGGGAGCCCGTGTCCACAGCATTCGAATCGAACTTGCTTGCGCCTCACGGACCACGCCGCTTAGTGTGCCCATGCCAATAAAGACGATCTTGGAGAATTCATGCGCACACGCAAGGCAGGGCTCCTCACCGCAGGTGCACTGGCGGCCGTTCTCATCCCGTTCGCGGCAGGTCCGGCCGCGGCCGCAGGCGCAAGCGCCTCCTGCTCGGTCACGGGGGGAACCGGGTCCGCCAGCTGGACCTGGGTCAGCAAGACCAAGATCAACCCGCTCAAGATCACCGTGAAGGACACCAAGGCCGACGGGTACCACCCCGCCGTCCGCCTGGTGACGTACACGGGCAGCACCGTCAAGCACTGGTCCTGGCACCACGTCACCGGCGGGAGCGGCGCCTCCGAGACGTGGAACACCTCCGCGGAGGACAGCCGCGGCATCAAGCACGCCGGCGTCGAGGTTCAGCTCTACGACGGCAGCACCGAGGTGAACAAGGCCGGGCTCACCACCAACTGCTACTCCGGCGGGAAGTTCAACCCCCTCTTCTGACGTCTGCGCGGCCGTTCCGCATCTCCCTGAACGACAAGCAAGGGCCCGGCAGCACAGGCTGCCGGGCCCTTCGCTGATCGTGGGCGGGTGGGTTACAGGTACGGCCCACCCGAGCGGCCGCCCGGGTGCTGCTCGCCGTCCTCGTGGCCGCCGACGCCCGGCGGGAGGGCGCGGCGCATCTGCTCGAGCTGGGCGCGTGCGGCCATCTGCTGGGCGAAGAGCGTGGTCTGGATGCCGTGGAAGAGGCCCTCCAGCCAGCCGACCAACTGAGCCTGCGCGATACGCAGTTCCGCGTCGGACGGAGTCCCGTCGTCCGTGAAGGGCAGAGAGAGCCGCTCCAGCTCCTCGACGAGCTCCGGGGCCAGTCCGTCCTCCAGTTCCTTCACCGAGCTGGCGTGGATCTCCTTCAACCGAACCCGGCTCGCCTCGTCCAGAGGAGCCGCGCGAACTTCTTCGAGCAGCTGCTTGATCATGCTGCCGATCCGCATGACCTTCGCCGGCTGCTCGACCTGCTCGGTCACCGGGATCTCGCGGGAGTCCTCGTCTCCGTTGCCGCCACCGAGCGCCATGCCATCCTGGCCCACGACCAGGATCTGCGGGTTCTCCGGCGACCTTTCGTTCCTCGGCATCTCCATGCCGCCATTCTCTCGCACCCGTACACCTCATCACTGGGGTGCCCCCGGTGACAGCTGATCCACCGTTTTCCGGTGCACCGGCTTCGGCTTTCGGTGCGTCGGCTGTCGGTATGCCTGCTTTCGCCCTGTCAGTGGAACCCGGAGTGCCGGAACAGTGCGGCGATGTGAGGCTTGTTCCGTGATTCCGTGGTGGCGGGTGCTTCCGGGGCTGGTGGCGGGGGTGGTTCTGCTGCCGTTCGGGGCTGTCTCGTCCGGGGCCGTCCTGTCGTACGGGGCTGTCTCGTCGTACGACATCCGGGTCAGCGCCTCCGCGTCGCCCTCGGCCTCGCCCGCGCCCTCCGATCAGCCGTCCCGGGCCGGAAGCCGGGCCGGTGAGGGGCGGGAGCGGCCGGGGCGGCAGGGTGTGGCGGAGCCGGTGGGGGAGGTGGAGGAGGTGCCTCGGGCGAGCCGGCAGCCTCGGCGGCCCCCGGAATCCACCACGCCGCCCTCCGCACGGCCGCAGCCGGTGAAGCAGGCCGCCGAGGCCGAGAGCCCCGCCGAACCCGTAGTGCGGATCCTGCCGCTCGGCAGCGGCCTGATCCTGATCGGACTCGGGCTGGGGCTCGCGTTTCTCGGGCTGCGGCTGCGGCGGGGGTAGAGCCTGTCCGGCGCACCGGTGCTACGGCACGACGAACAGCACCCTCCCGACGTGGCCGGCTCGGCCGGGCTGAACCTGCCCGTCACACCCCGGCTACCGCACGACGAGCAGCACCCTCCCGACGTGGCCGGCTCGGCCGAGCTGAACCTGCCCGTCACACCCCGGCTACCGCACGACGAGCAGCACCCTCCCGACGTGGCCGGCTCGGCCGAGCTGAACCTGCCCGGCGCACCCGGGCTACCGCACGACGAGCAGCACCTTTCCGACGTGGCCGCTCTCCTCGACCACCCGGTGGGCTCCGGCCGCGTCGCTCATCGGGAACTCGCGGTCGACGACCGGACGGACGTGGCCGCCGTCGAGCAGGGGCCAGACGTGTTCGCGTACGGCCGCGACGATCGCCGCCTTCTCGCCGAGCGGGCGGGCGCGCAGCGAGGTCGCGCTGATCGCGGCGCGCTTGCCCAGCAGCGCGCCGATGTTCAGCTCGCCCTTGATTCCGCCCTGCATGCCGATGATCGCGAGCCGGCCGTTGACGGCGAGGGCTTGGACGTTGCGGTCGAGATACTTGGCGCCCATGTTGTCGAGGATGACGTCCGCACCCGCCCCGTCGGTGGCCTTCTTGACCTCCTCGACGAAGTCCTGCTCGCGGTAGTTGACCAGGATGTCCGCGCCCAGTTCGGCGCAGCGCCGCAGCTTCTCCTCGGTGCCCGCGGTGACGGCGACCTTGGCGCCGACGGCCTTGGCGAGCTGGATCGCCATGGTGCCGATGCCGCTGGAGCCGCCGTGCACGAGGAGGGTCTCGCCGGGACGCAAGTGGGCGATCATGAAGACGTTCGACCAGACCGTGCAGGTCACTTCGGGCAGCGCGGCGGCCTGCACCAGGTCGAGGCCCTGCGGTACGGGCAGCAGCTGACCGGCCGGGACGGCGACCTTCTCGGCGTAGCCGCCGCCCGCGAGCAGCGCGCACACCTCGTCGCCGACCGCCCAGCCGGAGACGCCGGGGCCGACCGCGGTGATCCGCCCGGAGCATTCGAGGCCGGGGTAGGGGGAGGCGCCGGGCGGCGGGTTGTAGAAGCCCTGGCGTTGCAGGATGTCGGCCCGGTTGACCGCGCCGGCCGCCACCTCGACCAGCACCTCGCCCTCGCCGGGCACCGGATCGGGGACCTCGTTCCACACCAGCGCCTCGGGCCCACCAGGTTCGGGAATCGTGATCGCATGCATGGACAGGACGCTACTCCCCTCTTCCTCGGGCTCCGGTCCCATGCCGCCACGTCCTTGGACCGGTCCGCCTACGTCCCTGGGCGGGTCCGCTTCGGTCCTTGGACCGGTCCGCCGGGAAATCTCTGTGCGGCACCGATGAGTTTGAGGGACGGTAAAGGTCTCCCCATGCGTAGCCCACGAACGCGGAAGGAAACCACCATGAGCCAGCAGAGCTCAGGCCTGGCCATCGAGACCGCGGGCCTGGTGAAGACGTTCGGCGAGACCAGGGCCGTGGACGGCGTCGACCTCGCCGTCCCCGCCGGCACGGTCTACGGCGTCCTCGGCCCGAACGGCGCCGGAAAAACCACCACAGTGAAGATGCTCGCCACCCTCCTGCGGCCCGACGGCGGCCAGGCCCATGTCTTCGGGCACGATGTCGTGCACGAGGCCGACGAGGTGCGCGGCCGGGTCAGCCTCACCGGTCAGTACGCGTCCGTGGACGAGGACCTCACCGGCACCGAGAACCTGGTTCTGCTCGGCCGTCTTCTCGGGCACCACAAGAAGGCCGCCCGGGACCGTGCCGCACAGCTTCTGGAGGCCTTCGGGCTGACGGACGCGGCTGGGAAGCAGGTCAAGAACTACTCGGGCGGCATGCGGCGCCGTATCGACATCGCCGCGTCCATCCTGAACACCCCCGAGCTGCTGTTCCTCGACGAGCCGACGACCGGGCTCGACCCGCGCAGCCGCAACCAGGTCTGGGACATCATCCGCGCGGTGGTCGCCCAGGGCACGACCGTGCTGCTGACCACGCAGTATCTGGACGAGGCCGACCAGCTGGCGTCTCGGATCGCCGTGATCGACAAGGGCAAGGTGATCGCGGAGGGCACCAAGGGCGAGCTGAAGGCGTCCGTCGGCGCCGGGTCCGTCCATCTGCGCCTGCGGGACGCGGCGCAGCGACCGCAGGCCGAGCAGGTGCTGCGGCTGGCTCTGGACGCGAACGTACAGCTGGAGCCCGATCCGGTGGCGCTGACCGCGCGCGTGGGCGGCGGTGCGGCCAACGGACAGGGCGCCGCCGAGCAGGCGGCCCGAGCACTCGCCGAGCTGGCCCGCGGCGGCGTCATCGTCGACAACTTCTCGCTGGGCCAGCCCAGCCTGGACGAGGTCTTCCTCGCCCTCACCGGACACGACACCCACGAGCCGAAGGACAAGGTGTCAGCATGAGCACCGCGACCACCCCCGAGACCAAGGAACTCGCCCCCGTCAGCGCCGAGTCGCTGGCCGCGCTGCTCGTCGCCGGCGAACGGCCACCGAGGCCCAGCGCCCTGTCGGCCTCCCTCACCTTCGGCTGGCGGGCGATCCTCAAGATCAAGCACGTTCCCGAGCAGCTCTTCGACGTCACCGCGTTCCCGATCATGATGGTGCTGATGTACACGTACCTGTTCGGGGGCGCCCTGGCCGGCTCCCCGAAGGAGTACATCCAGTTCCTGCTGCCCGGCATCCTGGTGATGTCGGTCGTGATGATCACGATGTACACGGGCGTCTCGGTGAACACCGACATCGAGAAGGGCGTCTTCGACCGCTTCCGCTCGCTGCCGATCTGGCGGCCGTCGGTGATGGTCGGCTATCTGCTCGGCGACGCCCTGCGGTACACCATCGCGTCCATCGTGATGCTCACCGTCGGCATCATCATCGGCTACCGCCCGGACGGCGGGGTCGGCGGCGTACTCGCCGGGATCGCCCTGCTCGTCGCCTTCTCGTTCGCGTTCTCGTGGGTCTGGACGATGTTCGGGCTGATGCTGCGCTCCGAGAAGTCGGTGATGGGCGTCAGCATGATGGTCATCTTCCCGCTGACCTTCCTGTCCAACGTCTTCGTCGACCCGAGCACCATGCCGGGCTGGCTCCAGGCCTTCGTCAACAACAGCCCCATCACCCACCTTTCGTCGGCGGTGCGCGGACTGATGGCGGGCGACTGGCCGGCCGACGAGGTCGCCTGGTCGCTGGGCTGGGCGGGCCTGTTCGTGCTGGTCTTCGGACCGATCACGATGCGGCTGTACAACCGCAAGTGAGCCGTTTCGAACGGCGCTTCAGTCTTGCGGCAGCGGGCGGGCGTCGGGTGCGACCTGTGTACCCGGCGTCGCCCGCACGATGGTGATCAGCCGGTCCGTCAGCTCCAGCGTCCCGACGGCCGGATCGTCGTATCCGAGCACCCTATGCCCGCGTACGACACTCACCACCAGGTCCTCTGTCTCCCGCGGGCCCTTGCCCACCTCGGCCTTTATGACGGGCCGTTCGACGATGTCGAGCCCGCTGCCCTGCTGGATGAGGTCCTCCATCACCATGCCGGCGGCGGGGCTGAGCACGGAGAGGCCGAGCAGCCGGCCGGCCGCGCTGGCGCTGGTGATGACCGCGTCGGCGCCGGACTGCTTCAGCAGCGGTGCGTTCTCCTCTTCCCGCACCGCGGCCACGATCTTGGCGCCGCGGTTGAGCTGCCGGGCCGTCAAAGTGACCAGGACGGCCGTGTCATCGCGCTGCGTCGCGATGATGACCTTCCGCGCCTTGTGCACCTCGGCCCGCTTCAGCACATCGCTGCGCGTCGCATCGCCCACGATCCCCGCATACCCCTCGGCCGTCGCGGCGTCGATCGCCTTGGAGCTGGGGTCGACCACGACAACCTGCTCCGCCTTGACCCCCGACGCACACACGGTCTGGATCGCCGAGCGCCCCTTCGTCCCGAATCCGACGACAACAGTGTGATCACGCAAGGTGGACCTCCAGCGGGCCAGGCGCCATTCGTCCCGGGTCCGTTCGGTGAGGACCTCGAGTGTGGTGCCGACCAGGATGATCAGAAACATCACGCGCAGCGGCGTGACGACGAAGATATTGGTGAGCCGGGCAGCATCACTGACCGGGGTGATGTCGCCGTACCCGGTGGTCGAAAGGGTGACGGTCGCGTAGTACCAGGCGTCGAGGAAGTCGACGGAGCCGTCGGAGTTGTCGTTGTAGCCCTCGCGGTCGGCATAGACGATCAGCGCGGTCACCACGAGGACCAGCAGAGCCATCGCCACCCGCTTGGCGACCTGCCGGAAGGGGTGCGTCACCACCTTCCGGGGGAGTTTCACCCGATGGGTTGTCAGATGTTCACCCGCCTCGCGGGCGATCACGTCGTGGCCCGGTTGTTTCACGTGAAACACACCTCGATACCGGCGAACGCCCAGGGCAGGTCGAGCAGTTCGACCTCCTGCCCCGGCCGGGCACCGCCCGGTGGTACGACGGCCAGCGCGTCGGCCGCCGCGATACCCCGCAGCATCGCCGGGCCGTTGTAGTGCAGCGGAACGGCACTGTCGACGCGCAGCGCCACGGGGATGAGCCGGGTGTCGTACGGATGACCGTGCGCCGCGTCCTGGAGCGGCAACGCCAGCGGCTCGGGGGCCGGACGGGCGGCGAGGGTGCGCAGCAGTGGTTCGGCGAGCGTGAGCAGGCCGGAGACGGCGGCGAGGGGGTTGCCGGGCAGGCCGACGAGGTGCTGGTTGTCCTTGATGCGGGCCAGCAGCATGGGGTGGCCGGGGCGCACCTTGACGCCGTTGACCAGCAGCTCCGCGCCGATACGGCTCAGGGTGGGGTGGACGTGGTCGACGGGGCCGGAGGCGGTGCCGCCGGTGGTGACGATGAGGTCGGCGTCGGAGGAGGTGATGGCCTTACGCAGGGCCTTGGCGTCGTCGCCGAGCCGGCGCACCGCGATGACCTCGGCGCCGAGCGCCCGCAGCCAGGGCGGCAGCATCGGGCCGAGCGCGTCCCGGATCAGGCCGTCGTGCGGCAGTCCCTCGGTGAGCAACTCGTCGCCGAGGACGAGAACTTCGGCGCGGGGGCGGGGGACCGCGGTGACGGTGTCGTATCCGGCCGCCGCGGCGAGTCCGAGCACGGCCGGGGTCACCAGGGTGCCGACGGGGAGGAGTTGGTCGCCGGTACGGCATTCCTGGCCGCGTGGACGGATGTCCTGGCCGTGGCCCACCTCGCGGGTCGCGTGCAGGCGGCCCTGGGTGTCCATGCGGCCGTGCTCGCTGCGGATGACGGCGGTGGTGTCCAGGGGGATGCGGGCGCCGGTGGCGATCCGGACGGCCTCGCCGTCGGTGAGCGGTTCGGGCTCGGCGTGCCCGGCCAGCACGCCCTCGTCCCGCACGTCCCAGGGTCCGGGCCCGGCGACCGCCCAGCCGTCCATCGCGGAGGTGTCGAACGAGGGCAGGTCGGTGAGGGCGGTGAGGGGAGCGGCCAGGGTCAGGCCGAGGGCGGCGTCGAGGGTGACGGAGACCGGAGCGCGGCGCGCCCCCGAGCGGCCCGCACGCTCGGCGATCATCCGGGCCTCG
The DNA here is from genome assembly GCF_052245395.1 of Streptomyces sp. 4N124. NCBI lineage: Bacteria > Bacillati > Actinomycetota > Actinomycetes > Kitasatosporales > Streptomycetaceae > Streptomyces > Streptomyces sp. 4N124. Next base: position 44,290 of record NZ_JBQQBS010000035.1, on the reverse strand, counting down.
CCCCAAGGGGTGGCCTGGTGGGCGTGTGCCGAGGATGCCGGGGCACTCTGCGGGGCGGGCACGGCGTGGTCCTCCCGGCCGCTGTCTTCCTTCACGAGGGCCAGCACCTCCTCGACGTCGAAGTCCTCGGCGTCGTCGCCGGTCCGGACGGAGCGGGCGGTCATCCGGCGTCCGGGGTGCCGTCGGGCTTGGCGGCGTTCGGGGTGCTGCCTGGCTCGGCGGCGTCCTTCTCGGCGTCCTTCGCGGCATCTGTCTCGGCCTCTTCGGCCCAGCGCAGCGCCAGCGCGGCGGCCTTGCGGGCGGCCTCCGCGACGGCTTCGGGGCCTCCCCCGGCCTGCGCCGCCGCGTAGCCGACGAGGAAGGTGGTCAGCGGCGCCGCGGGCCTGGCCACTCCGTGTGCGGCGTCGCGCGCGAGGTCGAGCAGGACGCCGGTGTCGACGTCGAGGTCGAGACCCAGCTCGTCCTTGACTGCGGAAATCCATTCATCCAACACGTGCCCATGCTCCCTGATGCGTGCCCTGGCAGTGGCGATGTCGTCCCAGGTGTCGCAGTCGAAGGACGCGACGGGGTCGGGGACGCGGGTGAGGTCGAGGCCGCCGGTCAGCCGGCGCAGCGGCAGGCCGGTGAGGCCACCGTGCTCCTGGGTGAGCGCGGCCAGCCCGCGGCGCAGCGCCTGCGCCTGGTAGGCCGCCACCAGCGGCTGGTCGCGGCCGTCGGGGTCGGTCAGGACCGCGCCGTCGGCGGAGCCGTCCCACAGCGTCGCCAGCAGCCGCCCGACGGTGCGCTCGCCGAGGAACGGCAGGTCGGCGGAGAGTACGACCACGTACGGGGCCGTGGTGTGCCGCAGCCCGGCGTCGAGCGCGGCGAGCGGTCCGCCGCCGGGCGGGTCCTCGCGGGCCCAGGTCACGGCCCGCGCGGTGGGCCGGGGATCGGCGACGACGACGGTGCTCCGAGCCCCGGCGCAGGCCGTCAGCACCCGGTCGAGCAGCGCCCGCCCGCCGACCCGCACCCCGGGTTTGTCCACACCGCCGAGCCGGCGTGCGGCGCCGCCGGCGAGGACGACGGCGTCGTACGCGGCGCCGGGATCGCTGGAGGGCTCGTACGCGGTCACTCCCCGAGTATGCGTGCCGTCATGATCGGAGGGAACGGCCACGTGCCTTTCTCACATGGTGCGCAGCAGCACCGCCGGCTGTTCCACGCAGTCCGCCACATGGCGCAGGAAGCCGCCGGCCGTGCCGCCGTCGCACACCCGGTGGTCGAAGGTGAGCGAGAGCTGGACGACCTGCCGCACCGCCAGCTCGCCCTGGTGCACCCAGGGCTTGGGGACGATACGGCCGACGCCGAGCATGGCCGCCTCGGGGTGGTTGATGATCGGCGTGGAGCCGTCGACGCCGAACACTCCGTAGTTGTTCAACGTGAAGGTCCCGCCCGTGAGTTCCGCGGGCGTCAGCGTTCCCGTCCGGGCCGCCTCGGTGAGCCGGGCGAACTCCGCGGTCAGCGACTCGGCGTCCCGCGCGTGTGCGTCCCGTACGACGGGCACGACCAGCCCGCGCTCGGTCTGCGCGGCGAAGCCGAGATGGACTTCGTCGAGCTGGACGACCTCCCTGGCCTCGACGTCGACGGTGGAGTTGAGCTCGGGGAACCGGGCGAGGGCGGCGGTGCAGATGCGTGCCAGCAGGGCGAGGAGAGAGATCTTCGTCCTCCCGGCGCCGTTCATCGCTTCGCGCGCCCGCATCAGCTCCGTCGCGTCGGCGTCCACCCAGCAGGTCGCGTCCGGTATCTCCCGCCGGCTGCGGGACAGCTTGTCGGCGACCGCGCCCCGGATGCCCTTGAGGGGGATACGGGTGCCGCCGGGCGCGGAGGTGACCGGGGCCCCGGCGGGTGCGTGTGTCACGCGGGCGACGAGCGATTCGGCGGGCGTGGGAGCGAGCGGGTTGACCGGGGCGAGCGGGGAGTCGGTGGGGACGGACGACGCGGCGGCCGCCCGCAGCGCGTACTCCACGTCGGCCCGCAGAATGAGCCCGTCCGGTCCCGAGCCCGTCAACTCCCGCAGATCCAGCCCGTTCTCCCGGGCGAGGCGCCGCACCAGGGGCGAGATCACGGGGACGGGGCCGTCGGCCCGGTGGCCGTTGCCGGAATCGGACGCGTTGTCAGGAGTGACGTGGGCGATGTCGGGGGCATCGGGCATCGGCGAAGCCGCACCCGCAGCCGTACGAGCGGTCGAATCCGTCGAAGTCGTACGAGCCGTCGGCCGTACCCTCCGGCGGCGGGCCGGGGCGGCGCCTGTGCCGTAGCCCACGAGCACATTGCCTGAGCCCTCGTGGGGGCGCTCACCCGAGCCGCCGCGCGCACCCTCGGAGCCCGCAGGCGCCCGCTCACCGGAACCCACGCGCGCGTCCTCACGCGAGCCTTCGCCCGATCCCGTGGCCGGACCGCCGGATGCCGCCGCCCCCACGGCCACCGTCAACAGCGGCGCCCCCACAGGGAGTTCCGTGCCCTCCTCGCCGAAGCGGGCCGTGACGACGCCGCCGTACGGACAGGGCACCTCGACCATCGCCTTGGCCGTCTCGACCTCGACGACCGGCTGATCGACGGTGACGAGGTCTCCGACCTCGACAAGCCAACGCACGATCTCTGCCTCGGTGAGCCCCTCGCCGAGGTCGGGGAGCTTGAACTCCAGGCTGTGCATGTTAGAAGCGCGTGCCATCAGCTCTCGGCCTCCCATTGCAGACGCCCCACGGCGTCCAGGATCCGGTCCACGCCGGGCAGGTGGTGACGCTCCAGCATCGGCGGCGGGTAGGGGATGTCGAACCCGGCCACGCGCAGCACCGGCGCTTCCAGGTAGTGGAAGCAGCGCTCCGTGACACGGGCCGCGATCTCCCCGCCCGGGCCGCCGAACCCCCCCGACTCGTGCACGACCACCGCGCGCCCGGTCCGCCGTACCGAAGCGGAGACCGTCTCGTCGTCGAACGGCACCAGGGAGCGCAGGTCGACGACTTCGAGGTCCCAGCCCTCGGCCCGCGCCGCCTCGGCGGCTTCGAGGCAGACGGGTACGGACGGCCCGTACGTGATGAGCGTGGCGCTCCGGCCCGAGCGCCGCACCACCGCGCGGCCTATCGGTTCAACGGCCGTCGGCTCCTCGGGGTTCCAGGAATCCTTGGACCAGTACAGGCGCTTGGGTTCGAGGACGACGACCGGGTCGTCGGAGGCGATGGCGGCGCGCAGCAGGCCGTAGGCGTCGGCGACCGTGGCGGGCGTGACGACATGGAGCCCCGGAGTCGCCATGTAGTACGCCTCGGAGGAGTCGCTGTGGTGCTCGACGCCGCCGATGCCGCCGCCGTAGGGAACCCGGATGGTGATCGGCAGCGGCGTCGCCCCGCGCGTGCGGTTGCGCATCCGCGACACATGGCTGATCAGCTGCTCGAAGGCGGGGTAGGCGAAGGCGTCGAACTGCATCTCCACGACCGGCCTGAGGCCGTACATCGCCATGCCGACCGCCGTGCCGAGGATGCCCGCCTCGGCAAGGGGCGTGTCCGTGCAGCGGTCCTCGCCGAACTCCTTGGCGAGCCCGTCGGTGACCCGGAAGACCCCGCCGAGGGTGCCGACGTCCTCGCCCATGACGTGCACGGCGGGGTCGTCGGCCATGGCGTCGCGCAGCGCGCGCGTGAGGGCCTGCGCCATGGTCGCGGGCTTGAGGGCGACGGTGGTCATCGGTGCGTCCCTTCCCGTTCGGCCTCCAGCTCCGCCGCCAACTGGTCCCGCTGCTCGCGAAGTTGCGGTGTGGGCTCGGCGTACACGTGGGCGAACAGGTCCATGGGGTCGAGCGCCGGGTCCTGGTTCATGTGCTCGCGCAGGTCGGCGGCGAGGCGCTCGGCGTCCTCGCGCGCGTGCCGGATGCCGTCCTCGTCGATCAGGCCCCGCTCGGTCAACTCCCGCTCCAGGAGGGCGATCGGGTCGTGGGCGCGCCAGGTCTCGACCTCGGTGTCGGCCCGGTAGCGCTTGTCGTCGTCGGCGTTCGTGTGGGCCTCGATGCGGTACGTGACCGCCTCGACCAGCGTCGGCCCGCCGCCCGCGCGCGCGTGCCGTACGGCGTCGCTGAGGACCTCGTGCACGGCGGCCGCGTCGTTGCCGTCGACCAGGCGGCCGGGCATGCCGTAGCCGACGGCCTTGTGGGCCAGCGACGGGGCCGCGGTCTGCTTGGCGAGCGGGACGGAGATCGCGAAGCCGTTGTTCTGGACGAGGAAGACGACCGGGGCCTGCCATACGGCGGCGAAGTTGAGCGCCTCGTGGAAGTCGCCCTCGCTGGTGCCGCCGTCGCCGACCAGCGCGAGCGCGACCACGTCGTCGCCCTTGAGGCGGGCGGCATGCGCGAGGCCCACGGCGTGCGGGAGCTGGGTGGCGAGCGGGGTGCACAGGGGGGCGACGCGGTGCTCGTGCGGGTCGTAGCCGGTGTGCCAGTCGCCGCGCAGCAGGGTCAGGGCCTGGACGGGGTCCACGCCACGGGCGACGGCGGCCAGCGTGTCGCGGTAGCTCGGGAAGAGCCAGTCGCGCTCCTCGAGGGCGAGCGCGGCGGCCACCTCGCAGGCCTCCTGGCCGGTGCTGGAGGGGTACACGGCGAGGCGGCCCTGCTTGGTGAGGGCGGTGGCCTGCGCGTTGTACCGGCGTCCGCGCACCAGATGGGCGTAGAGCCGGCGCAGCAGGGCGGGGTCGGCCTTCGCGGCGGCGTCCGTGCCGAGCACGCGGTACGGCTCCGCGTCGGGCAGCAGCGGCGCGGGGTCCATCCGGGGCTGCCAGGCGGGCGGCGGCGTTGGCCGATATGCGCCCCGCTGCTCCATGACCGTCATCACGGCACCTCCTCGTGGGAGTGGCTTGGAGAGGCGCGTCGGATGTGATGCGCCTCACCTACCGATTGTTCGGTCGTCGGCACATTTTGGCTACAGGCACCTTCAGGCTGTGGACAAACGGTTCTCCACAGCCTGAGATGGACGCAGTACGTCCATGGTAGAGAGGCGGGGGGACATGGCACCTGAACAAATGGCCGAGGGTCCCGAGGGCAGCACCCTGCCGCCTGCGCGGCCTCTCGACGCCATCGATCAGGACATCCTGCAGATGCTCCAGGCGGATGGCCGCGCGTCGATACGGTCGGTGGCCGAGCGTGTCCATGTCTCGCGCGCCAACGCCTACGCTCGGATCAACCGCCTCATCGAGGACGGCGTCATCCGGGGCTTCGGGGCCCGTGTGGACCATGAGCGCGCGGGCCAGGGGACGTCGGCGTACATCACCCTGAAGATCGTCCAGAACACCTGGCGCACGGTGCGCGAGCAACTCAAGCAGCTCCCCGGCGCAGCTCACATCGCCCTGGTGGGCGGAGACTTCGACGTGCTGCTGCTGGTGCACACGTCCGACAACCGGGCGCTGCGGGAGCTGGTACTGACCCGCATCCAGGCGATCCCCGAGGTGCTCAGCACCCGCACGCTGCTGGTGTTCGAGGAGGAGGACCTGGAGCCGCAGGCCTGACCCGGGCGTCCGGCTAGGAGGACTTGCGCAGTCCCCCGAACACCAACTGCGCGACCGCGTCGGCCACTTCGCGCTCGTTCATGCCGCGCCCGTCCGGCCGGTACCACTCGACGATCGAGTTGATCATCCCGAAGACCAGCCGGGTCGCGAGACGCACCTCCACATCACCGCGCACATCCCCGTCGGCGGCTGCCGCCTTCAGCAGCTCGGCGACCCGGTGGTCGAAGTCGCGGCGCTGCTCCAGGGCCCATCGCTCGGTGTCCGTGTTGCCGCGCACGCGCAGCAGCAGCGTCACATACGGCAGGTCGGCGATCAGCACCTCGACCATGCGCCGCACGACGTACTCCAGGCGCTCGGCGGCACGCCCCACGCGCGCGTGCTCCTCGTCGAGGATCCCGAAGAGCCCGTCCAGCGCCCGGCTCACCGCGCGGCGCAGCAGCTCCTCCTTGCCGGCGACGTGGTGGTAGATCGACGACTTGGAGATGCCGGCCGCCTTGGAGAGGTGCTCCATGGAGGTGCCGTCGTAGCCGCGCTCGTTGAAGACCTGCACGGCGACGGTGAGCAGCGACTCCGGGGTGTACGTGTCCCGCTTCGCGGTGGTCATGACGTGCTGCCCTCCCGCTTGTCGGAGGCGTACGCATGGCGGTAGAGCGCGAGTGAGGGCGCGTAACGCCCCGAGGGGTCGCGCAGATGCAGGTCGTCGAGGAGGGCGTACGCCCAGTTGCGGCCGAGTCTGCGGCTCCATTCGAAGGGGCCCAGGGGGTAGTTCACGCCCAGCCGCATCGCGGTGTCGATGTCCTCCTCGGTGGCCACCCCCTTGGCGACGGCGTCGTGCGCCAGGTCGACGATCCGCGCGACCGTGCGGGCGACGATCATGCCGGGTACGTCGCCGATGATGCTGACGTCCTTGCCGAGCATCTGGAAGAGGCCGATCGCCTCGGTGAGGGTCTGCGAGGTGGTGTCCTGGGAAGCGGACAGGGCGACGCGGGTGGCCCTGCGGTAGTCGAGCGCGAGGTCGAAGTAGACGACGTCCCGGAACTCCACGGAGGTCTGGCCGTCGGCGAGCGCCAGCTGTCCGCCGCCCGGCAGCACCAGACGGGTGCCGTGGTCCTCGTCCTCCTCGCGGACGGCGATGCCCGCCTCGCGTATCAGCGCGAGCAGTTCGGCGGCGGGGCCCAGATCACCCTCGGCGACGACGTACGCGGGCGGCTGGGCGCGTTCCGCGGTGTGCGGCTCGGCGGGCTCGGCGTCCTCCCGGTAGTCGTACCAGCCCTGTCCGGTCTTGCGGCCGAGCCGGCCCGACTCGACCAGGCGCCGCTGGGCGAGCGACGGCGTGAAGCGCACGTCCTGGAAGAAGGACTGCCACACGGAGTGCGTGACCGACTCGTTGACGTCCTGCCCGATGAGGTCGGTCAGCTCGAAGGCGCCCATCTTGAAGCCGCCGGACTCGCGCAGGATCGCGTCGATGGTGGCGGGGTCGGCGCCCTGGGCCTCGTAGACCGCGAAGGCCTCGGCGTAGAAGGGCCGTGCGATGCGGTTGACGATGAAGCCGGGGGTGTCGGCGCAGGCGACCGGCGTCTTGCCCCAGGCGCGCGCCGTCTCGTACGCGCGCGTGGCCATCGTGACGTCGGTGGCGTGCCCGGAGACGACCTCGACCAACGGCAGCAGCGGGGCGGGGTTGAAGAAGTGCAGGCCGACGAGACGGCCGGGGTTGCCGAGCGCGCCGCCGATGGCCGTCACCGACAGGGACGAGGTGTTGGTGGCGAGCAGACAGTCCTCGCCGACGATGCCCTCCAGCTCGCGGAAGAGGTCCTGCTTGACGTCGAGCCGCTCCAGGACGGCCTCGACGACCAGGGCACAGTCCGCGAGGTCGGTGAGGCTCTCGGCGGGCAGCAGACGCGTGCGTGCCGCGTCCCGGTCGGCGGCGGTGAGCCGGTCCTTCTCGACGAGCCGGTCGAGACGGGCGCCGATCGCGGCGGACGCCTCCTGGGCCCGTCCGGGGACGGTGTCGTACAGCCGCACGGGATGGCCGGCGACCAGCGCGACCTGGGCGATGCCCTGGCCCATGGTGCCGGTGCCGACGACGGCCACGGGGCTGCTGAGGTCGAGTGCTGTCATGTGCGCGATCCTCCCGCACGGGGTTTTCCACAGATGCGGCGGACCCCCTTGTCCCGACCGATCGTTCGGTTACTCTAACTCTGTCCGGCTGTTTCTGCCCAGGTCATGAGCTCAAAGAAGAGTTCTTGAGACGAGGAGTTGGTCCCGTATGGCCGCCGAACTCACCGCGCACCAGCTGATCGCCGCTCACCGGCCCACCCTTGACCAGGCGCTGGAAGCGATCCGCACGCGCGCGTACTGGTCTCCGCACCCCGAGCACCCCAAGGCCTACGGCGAGCAGGGCAGTCTGGACGCGGCAGCCGGCAAGGCCGCCTTCGACGCCCTTCTGGGCACCCGCCTCGACCTCGGCCAGCCCGGCACGGACGACTTCACGGGCGGCGAGGTCTCGCCGTACGGCATCGAGCTGGGCGTCACCTACCCGCACGCGGACATCGACGTCCTGCTGCCCGCGATGAAGGCCGGCCAGCGCGCCTGGCGGGACGCCGGCGCGGAGATCCGTGCCGTGGTCTGCCTGGAGATCCTCAAGCGCATCAGCGACCGGACGCACGAGTTCGCGCACGCGGTCATGCACACCTCCGGCCAGGCCTTCATGATGGCGTTCCAGGCGGGCGGCCCCCATGCGCAGGACCGTGGCCTGGAGGCGGTGGCGTACGCGTATGTGGAGCAGGTCCGCACCCCCGACACCGCGGAGTGGACCAAGCCCCAGGGCAAGCGCGACCCGCTCGCGCTCACCAAGCAGTTCACGCCGGTCCCGCGCGGGATCGCCCTGGTGATCGGCTGCAACACCTTCCCGACGTGGAACGGCTATCCGGGCCTGTTCGCCTCCCTGGCCACCGGAAACGCGGTCCTGGTCAAGCCCCACCCGCGCGCGGTGCTGCCGCTCGCGCTCACCGTGCAGGTCGCCCGCCAGGTGCTGGCCGAGGCGGGCTTCGACCCGAACCTGGTGGCGCTGGCCGCCGAGCGCCCGGACGAGGGCATCGCCAAGACCCTGGCCGTGCGCCCGGAGATCCGGATCATCGACTACACCGGTTCGACGGCATTCGGTGACTGGCTGGAGGCCAACGCCCGCCAGGCGCAGGTCTACACGGAGAAAGCGGGCGTCAACACGGTGCTCGTGGAGTCGACCGGCGACTACAAGGGGATGCTGTCCAACCTGGCCTTCTCGCTGTCCCTGTACAGCGGCCAGATGTGCACCACCCCGCAGAACCTGCTCATCCCGCGCGACGGCATCCGCACCGAGGAGGGCCCCCGGACCTTCGACGAGGTCGTCGCCGACCTCGCCCGCGCGGTCGACGGCCTGCTCGGCGACGACGCGCGCGCCAACGCGCTGCTCGGCGCGATCGTCAATCCGGATGTGAAGGCTCGCGTGGACGCTGCCGCTGGCCTGGGCGAAGTCGCCCTCGCCTCACGGGAGATCAGTAACCCCGACTTCCCGGGCGCGGTCGTCCGGACGCCGGTGATCGTCAAGTTGGACGGGGCCAAGCCGGATGATGAGGCCGCGTACATGAGCGAGTGCTTCGGGCCGGTCTCGTTCGCCGTCGCTGTCGACTCGGCCGCCGAGGGAGTGGAGTTGCTGCGGCGGACGATCCGCGAGAAGGGTGCGATGACCGTCGGTGCGTACACCGTCGACGAGGAGGTCGAGGGGGCGATTCAGGAGGTGTGCCTGGAGGAGGCGGCCCAGTTGTCGCTGAACCTCACGGGTGGGGTGTACGTGAACCAGACGGCCGCGTTCTCCGACTTCCATGGGTCGGGGGGCAACCCGGCGGCGAATGCTGCGCTGTGTGATGGGGCGTTCGTGGCCAACCGGTTCCGGGTTGTTGAGGTGCGGCGGGAGGCCTAAGAGCTCGGGGGTGCGGGTCGCTGCGCGGCTGCGGGCAGTTTGTGGCTTGTCGCGCAGTTCCCCGCGCCCCTAAAGGGGCGCTTCCGTGGCCGTGCTCCAGTGGTAGAGGGTCATGCCCGCACTCGTCGCCAAGTTGTAGCTGGAGACCTGTGGGCGCATCGGCAGGGACAGCAAGTGGTCGGTCCGTGCGCGTAGTTCGGCCGACAGGCCGCTGCGTTCCGAGCCGAAGGCGAGGACGGCGTCGTCCGGGAGCTTCATGCCGCGGATGTCGTCGCCCTCGGGGTCCAGGGCGAACAGCGGCCCGGGCGGCAGTTCGTCGACGGTCAGCCGCTCCACGGCGGTCGCGAAGTGCAGGCCCGCTCCGCCGCGTACGACCGTGGGGTGCCACGGGTCGAGGGTGCCGGTGGTGACCACTCCGGTCGCGCCGAAACCGGCGGCCAGACGGATGACGGCGCCCACGTTGCCGAGGTTGCGCGGGTTGTCGAGGACGACGACGGGCGCGGTGCGGGGGGAGTGCGCCAGCTTCTCGAGGTTGGCGGCACGGGGCGGTCGTACGGCCAGGGCCGCCACCGCGGTGGGATGCGGGCGCGGCACGAGGGACCTGTACGTCGGCTCCGGGACCTCCGTGAGCAGGGCGTCGAGGGTGTCTCGTACGTCCGGAGCCAGTTCGTCGGCGAGAGCGAGCGTGGCCGCCCGGTCGACGGCCACCGCGACCGGGACAGCGGCTCCGAAACGCACCGCGTGCTTGAGGGCGTGGAAGCCGTCGAGCAGGACGGAGGCGTCGGCGAGCCGGTGCCAGGAGGTCACGGGATCGGCGGCGGTCATGCCGTGAAGCCTACGTGCGTGTGCTCGGGGTTCTCCGGGTTGTCCGGGGCTGACGCGTCCCCGGTCCGCTGGGCCGGCACCTTGGGGCCGTCCTTGCCCCGGAACACGCGTCCACGCGCGCGTGCGGCCCAGTCGCCCAGCCGGCGCAGGAACGACGTCGGCAGGAAGACCGCGTCCGCCGCGATCATCGCCAGTGAGAAGAAGGGCAGTCCGAGGACGACGGCGATCACGGCATGCTCGGTGATCATCGCCGCGAGCAGGACGTTCTTGACGCGTCGATGGAACAGCGTGAACGGGAAGGCGACCTGGACGGCCACGGTTCCGTAGCTCACGAGCATCACCGCCGTGCCGCTGGCCGACAGCAGGTCGGCGAGGGCGGGCCAGGGTGAGAAGTAGTCGAGGTGCAGGGGGTAGTAGACGGCGGTGCCGTCCTGCCAGCGGGAGCCCTGGATCTTGTACCAGCCGGCCGTCGCGTAGATCAGACAGGCCTCGGCCATGATCACGAGCAGGGCGCCGTTGTGGACGATGTCGCCGACCACATCGAGCAGGATCCGCGGTTCATCGCTCCTGGCCAGGCGCCCCACGACCCACCACACGGCCAGGGCCACCCACACACCCCAGATGATCACCGGCACGGTCAGGTCGCCGTCGAGCTTGCCCGCCGCGGTCACGGCGACCAGCACCAGCCCGAGCACGCCCCACAGGGCGGGCCCCACCCGGTCCACCACGCGCTCTCCACGCGCGCGTGCCGCCCGCACGCGCCGTTCCCGGCGCTCGTCGAGCGACCACACCTGGCCGCAGCGCGTGAAGACGAGGTACAGGCACATCAGGTGCAGGACGTTGTCGCCGCCGTCGCCCATGAAGATGCTGCGGTTCTGCAGCGAGAGCACGCCGACCATGAAGAGCACGGACATGGTGCGGGTGCGCCAGCCCAGCAGCAGCAGGACGCTCGTGAGGACGGCGAGCGCGTACACGGCCTCGAACCAGAGCCGGCCGTCGGACCACATCAGGGCCGTGAAGGCGCCGTTCATCGAGATCAGCTGCTCGGCGAGGCCGAATTCCCACGGGCCGTCGGGGCCGTACAGCTCCTGGCGGTGGGGCAGCTCCCGCAGCAGGAAGAGCAGCCAGGTCGCGCTGAACCCGATACGGATCACGGCGGTCTGGTACGGGCCGAGGGCGGCCCCGGTGACACGGGCGATGCCGCGCGAGACGGCCGGTGCGAAGCGGTTCACCGGTCACCTCCCTCAAGGTCGCCGGCCGAGACCGACCACCAGGGCAGCACCCGGAACACCGGCTGGTCGGAAACCTGCTCCGTGCTCCACTCGGGCGGGCGGACGTTGGTGGTGCGGGAGCGCAGCTGGACCCGCTCGATCGTCTCGCCGCGCCCGGCCGCGTCGTCGCGGTCGAGGCGCAGCAGCACGATCCGGCGCAGATAGGTCTCCGAGAGGGCGCCGCGCAGGCCCGACGGGCGGTTCTCGGCGTCGTGGGTGGCGAGGAAGAAGTCCCACGCACGACGCAGTTCGTTCTGCTGGGTGTGACTCGGCAGCAGGTTGCCGTCGATGGCCCGGCCGTCCTGCGCGGACAGGTCGTACCAGCCGGTGGTCTCCCTGCCGCCGTCCGGCCTGCCGATCTGGGCGCGGACCTGGACGGCGATGTTCTGCTGCAGCGGGTTGGGCGCGAAGAGCTTCCAGTTCTGCTCGAACTCGGGATAGATCCAGTCGTCTATCGCCCGGCCGTGCTGCTTGGTGACCGTGTTCGACGGGGCGACGTGCAGGAACACCATGCCGATGTGGACACAGACGGCGACCGCGACACAGGCGAGCGCGAGCGCGGCGCTGATCTGGTAGGGGAGGGAGAGCGCGACGACAGCGGTGCGAGGGCCGGCAGCCGGTTCGTCGGGCGCCTCGCGCCCGTCCGGCTCGACCACCCCGCCCGCCCCGTCCGGGGCGTTCGAGCCACCGTCGTACGCGTCGTCCATTCCGCCCCGTTTCCCGATTCCGCTCAAGTCTTCCGGCCGCTTGGACGGGAACGGTACTCAGCCCCACGCGCCCGGCACACCCCCATCGGCCCGTCCGCCCGGTTGTCCACAGGTGATCCCGGCAGGTTATCCACAGCGGTTGACACCTTACGGCGCCCGTCACACCATGGAATCGCACGAACCGAACGATCGGTCGGGAGCAGGTTCCAGGCAGAGCCCAAGGTCGAGGGGGCCCCATGGCGACAGCAGCCGCGCAGCAGACGGCCGGCACACAGGCGTACGGCGCAGGAGACAGCACCATCGACACGGCGGCGTACGAGCGCGCCTTCGACGCCGCCGTGGCCGCCGACGAACGCATCGAGCCGCGCGACTGGATGCCGGACGCCTATCGCGCGACGCTGGTGCGGCAGATCGCCCAGCACGCGCACTCCGAGATCATCGGCATGCAGCCCGAGGCGAACTGGATCACGCGCGCGCCGTCCCTGCGCCGCAAGGCCATCCTGATGGCCAAGGTCCAGGACGAGGCGGGGCACGGCCTGTATCTCTACAGCGCCGCCGAGACCCTCGGCACCGGCCGCGACGAGCTGCTGGACAAGCTCCACGCCGGCCGCCAGAAGTACTCCTCGATCTTCAACTACCCGACCCTGACCTGGGCGGACGTCGGCGCGATCGGCTGGCTGGTGGACGGCGCCGCGATCACCAACCAGGTCCCCCTGTGCCGCTGCTCGTACGGCCCGTACGCCCGCGCGATGGTCCGCATCTGCAAGGAGGAGTCCTTCCACCAGCGCCAGGGGTACGAGCTGCTGCTCGCCCTCAGCCGCGGCACCCCGCAGCAGCACGCCATGGCGCAGGACGCGGTGAACCGCTGGTGGTGGCCGTCCCTGATGATGTTCGGCCCGCCCGACGACGAGTCCGCGCACTCCGCGCAGTCGATGGCGTGGAAGATCAAGCGCCATTCGAACGACGAGCTGCGCCAGCGCTTCGTCGACATCTGCGTCCCCCAGGCCGAGTCCCTGGGCCTCACGCTCCCCGACCCGGACCTGCGGTGGAACGAGGAGCGGGGGCACCACGACTTCGGCCCGATCGACTGGTCGGAGTTCTGGGCCGTCCTCAAGGGCAACGGCCCGTGCAACGAACAGCGCATCACCCAGCGCAGGCAGGCGCACGACGAAGGCGCATGGGTCCGGGAGGCCGCCGCGGCGTACGCGGCCAAGCACACGGCTCCTTCCCCGCGCGCCCATGAGACGGGAGCGGCACTCGCATGACGAACACCGACTGGCCCCTGTGGGAGGTCTTCGTACGCTCCCGCCGCGGCCTCTCGCACACCCACGCCGGCAGCCTGCACGCGCCGGACGCGGAGCTCGCCCTGCGCAACGCGCGCGATCTGTACACCCGGCGCGGCGAGGGCGTCTCGATCTGGGTCGTGCCGTCGTCCGCGATCACGGCGTCCTCGCCGGACGAGAAGGACCCGTTCTTCGAGCCGTCCGCCGACAAGCCGTACCGGCACCCGACGTTCTACGACATCCCGGAAGGGGTGAAGCACCTGTGACCGTCGCCGTTCCCACCACGGCCGCGCTCGCCCTCGGCGACGACGCGCTGGTGCTCTCCCACCGCCTGGGCGAGTGGGCGGGCCACGCGCCCGTGCTCGAGGAGGAGGTCGCCCTCGCCAATATCGCCCTCGACCTGCTGGGCCAGGCCCGGGTGCTGCTGTCGATGGTCGGCGACGAGGACGAGCTGGCCTATCTGCGCGAGGAGCGCGCCTTCCGCAACCTCCAACTGGTCGAGCAGCCGAACGGCGACTTCGCCCACACCATCGTCCGCCAGCTGTACTTCTCCACCTACCAGCACCTGCTCTACGCCCGCCTTGCCACCGCGGACGGCCCCTTCGCACCGCTCGCCGCGAAGGCCGTCAAGGAGGTCGCCTACCACCGCGACCACGCCGAGCAGTGGACCCTGCGGCTCGGCGACGGCACAGAGGTCAGCCATGAGCGGACGCAGCGCGCGTGCGAGGCGCTGTGGCGGTTCACCGGCGAGATGTTCCGGCCGGTCGAGGGCCTGGATGTGGACGCGGACGAGTTGCAGGCTGCCTGGCTGAAGTCCGTGTCCAGCGTCCTTGACCGCGCCACCCTGACCGTCCCGGAAGGGCCGCGGTCCGGTGCGTGGACCGCCGGGGCGGGCCGTCAGGGCCTGCACAGCGAGCCCTTCGGGCGGATGCTCGCCGAGATGCAGCATCTGCACCGCAGCCACCCGGGGGCGTCATGGTGACCCTCACCGCCCTGGAGGCGGAACTCCTCGAGGTCGCCGGTGCGGTGCCCGACCCCGAGCTGCCCGTGCTCACCCTCCAGGAGCTGGGCGTCCTGCGCGCGGTGCACGTCCGCGGCACGGACGCGGTCGAGGTCGAACTGACCCCGACGTACACCGGCTGCCCGGCGATCGAGGCGATGTCCATGGACATAGAGCAGGCGCTGCACGAGCACGGCATACGGCAGGTGTCGGTCCGTACGGTGCTCTCGCCCGCCTGGTCGACGGACGACATCTCGGCCGAAGGGCGCCGCAAACTGCGGGAGTTCGGCATCGCGCCGCCGCGGGTGCGGGAGGCGTCGGAGCCGGTGCTGATCGAGCTGGGCCCGACCCGCACCACGGATCCCGTTCTCTGCCCGCACTGCGGATCGGCGGACACCGAGCTGCTCAGCCGGTTCTCCTCCACCGCGTGCAAGGCGCTGCGGCGGTGTCTGTCCTGCCGTGAACCGTTCGACCACTTCAAGGAGTTGTGATGGCCCGCTTCCACACGCTCCCGGTGACCGCCGTCGACCGGCTCACCGACGACTCCGTTGCCGTCACCCTCACCGTCCCCCCGGAACTGCGGGAGGAGTACCGGTACGCCCCGGGCCAGCATCTCGCGCTGCGCCGCAGGGTCGACGGTACGGAGATACGGCGGACCTACTCGATCTGCTCCCCGGCGCCCGGCCCCGAGGGCCCACGGTCCCTGCGGGTCGGGGTGCGGCTGGTGGAGGGCGGGGCCTTCTCGACGTACGCGCTCAAGGAGATCAACGTCGGTGACGAGCTGGAGGTGATGACCCCGGCCGGCCGTTTCACGCTGGAGCCCGCGCCCGGTATTTATGCCGCGATCGTCGGCGGCAGTGGCATCACCCCGGTCCTGTCGATCGTCTCGACGCTGCTGGCGCGTGAGCCCGGGGCCCGGTTCTGCCTGATCCGCAGCGACCGTACATCCGCCTCGACGATGTTCCTGGAGGAGGTCGCCGACCTGAAGGACCGCTACCCCGAGCGGCTGCAGTTGGTGACGGTGCTCTCCCGGGAGGAACAGCAGGCGGGTCTGCCGTCCGGGCGGCTCGACCAGGACCGGCTCACCGGGCTGCTGCCGGCGTTGCTGCCGGTGGAAGACGTGGCGGGCTGGTTCCTGTGCGGGCCGTTCGGTCTGGTGCAGGGGGCCGAGCGGGCCTTGCGCGGACTCGGAGTGGCCCGGACCCGCATCCACGAGGAGATCTTCCACGTGGACCCTTTGACCACCCTCGCGACTGCGGTCCCGGCCCCCGCCCACAGCGCCGTGACGGCACGGCTCGACGGCCGCGGCGGAACCTGGCCCGTCCAGGACGGCGAGTCCCTGCTGGAGACGGTCCTGCGCAACCGGCCCGACGCGCCCTACGCCTGCAAGGGCGGGGTGTGCGGGACATGCCGGGCCTTCCTGGTCTCCGGCGAGGTGCGGATGGACCGCAACTTCGCGCTGGAGCCGGAGGAGACGGAGGCGGGGTATGTGCTGGCGTGCCAGTCGCATCCGGTGACGGAGAAGGTGGAGCTGGACTTCGACCGCTGAGCGCTCCGCCGGCTGTTCCTTCGTCAGGGCCGTTACCGTCACCCGTCACTGCCCGCCCGTTCCCTTCTCCTAGAACCTGTTCTATCTTGACGCTCCGTCAGATCAGCGGATCCGCCGGAGGGACAGGGACTGTGGACTTCACCTTCACCGAGGAGCAGCAGGCGGCGGCCGAGGCGGCGCGGGGGGTGTTCGGCGGGGTCGCGCCGGATGCCGTGCCGAGCCCGGCGCTCACCCTGGGCGCCGTGGCCGACGACTTCGACCGGGAGCTGTGGGCCAGGCTCGCCGACGCGGATCTGCTGAGCCTGCTCCTCTCCCCGGAGTACGGCGGGGCGGGCCTCGACGCCGTCGCGCTGTGCCCCGTCCTGCGGGAGTCGGCGAAGGTGCTGGCGAGGGTGCCGCTGCTGGAGAGCTGCGCGGCCGCCGCGGCCGTACAGGCTTATGGCGGCGAGGAGTTGAGGTCCGAGCTGCTGGCGCGGGCGGGGCGGGGTGAGGTGGTCCTGACCGTCGCCGCCGCAGGGCGTACCGGACACGACCCGGCCGAACTCGCCGCGACCGCACGCCAGGAGGGCGACCACTGGACGCTGGACGGAATGCAGACGGCGGTGCCCTGGGCGTACAACGCGGACTTCGTCGTCGTACCGGCCCGGACGGACGCCGACCGGACCGTCCTCGCGGTGGTGCCCCGGGTCCACGAGGGGGTGGTGCTCGCCGAGCAGTTCTCCACGAACGGGGAGCGGCTGGCCGAACTGCGCCTGGACTCCGCGCGGATCGCGGCCCGCGATGTCATCGACGCCGACGGCGCCTGGGAGTGGCTGCGCGATCTGCTGACCACCGGGACCTGCGCGCTGGCCCTCGGGCTCGGCTCGCAGGTGTTGCGGATGACCAGCGAATACACGGGCAAGCGGGAGCAGTTCGGGTTCCCGGTGGCCACGTTCCAGGCGGTCGCCGTGCAGGCCGCCGACCGCTACATCGACCTGCGCGCGATGGAGGCCACGCTGTGGCAGGCCGCATGGCGGATCGCGTCGGGGGCACCGGGGGCACTGCCTGCCGCCGGAGACGTGGCCGTCGCGAAGATCTGGGCGGGGGACGGCGTACGGCGGATCGTGCAGACCGCGCAGCATCTGCACGGCGGTTTCGGTGCCGACACCGACTATCCGCTGCACCGGTATCACGCCTGGGCCAAGCACCTGGAGCTGTCGCTCGGCCCGGCGGCGGCACACGAGGAGGCGCTGGGCGATCTGCTGGCGGCGCATCCACTGGGCTGACCCGCCGACACCGCCGACCGAGCCGCAAAAGCCCTGGCGGCCGCCGACCGAGCAGCGATGCCACGGCGATCGCCGCCCAAGTCGAGCCAGGGCGACCGCCGCGCCCACGTCACGGGGCCCGCGGGCCTGGAGCCCCAGCGCCTGTTCCTGCGGGCCGGCCTAGAGGACGTACCCGGGCTGTCCCTGGTCCGTCACGACCGGTCGGCCCGCGTGTGCCCACATCTCCATGCCGCCGTCGACGTTCACGGCGTCGATGCCCTGCTGCACGAGGTACATCGTGACCTGGGCCGAACGTCCGCCGGAACGGCAGATCACATGGACCCGGCCGTCCTGCGGCGTCGCCTCGGTCACCTCGCCGTACCGGGCCACGAACTCGCTGATGGGGACGTGCAGTGCCCCTTCGGCGTGACCCGCCTGCCACTCGTCGTCCTCGCGGACGTCCAGCAGGAAGTCGCCGTCCTTGAGGTCTCCGACCTCGACCGTGGGCACACCAGCTCCGAAACTCATGCCCCCGACGCTACCGGACCGTCCGCACGGCCCGACGCGGCTACCGCAGCGCTCCGCCAGCTGACGCGCGCTACCGCAGCAGCTCCGCCAGCTTCGCCTCGCGCTCGGAGACCTGGGCCAGCAGCTGCTCGGCGACCTCCTCCAGGAGGCGGTCGGGGTCGTCCGGGGCGAGCCGGAGCATGGCGCCGATCGCGCTCTCCTCCAGTTCGCGGGCGACGACCGCGATCAGTTCCTTGCGCTGGGCGAGCCATTCGAGGCGGGCGTAGAGCTCCTCGGCGGGGCTCGGGTGCCGCTCCTCGGGGACCGGTCCGGCGGCCCACTCCGCGGCCAGCTCCCGCAGCAGCGCCTCGTCGCCACGGGCGTAGGCGGCGTTGACCCGCGTGATGAACTCCTCACGCCGTTTGCGCTCGCCCTCCTCCTGCGCCAGGTCGGGGTGGGCCTTGCGGGCCAGCTCACGGTAGAGCTTGCGGGCCTCGTCGCTGGGGCGCACCCGCTGCGGGGGCCGTACCGGCTGCTCGGTGAGCATCGCGGAGGCCTCCGGGGACAGCCCGTCCCCGTCCATCCAGCCGTGGAACAGCTCGTCGACGCCCGGCATCGGCATGACCCGCGCCCGCGCCTCGTCCGCCTTGCGCACGTCCTCGGGGTCGCCGGTGCGGGCGGCCACGGCCTCGGCGATCTGTGCGTCCAGTTCGTCGAGCCGGGCGTACATCGGGCCGAGCCTCTGGTGGTGCAGCCGCGAGAAGTTCTCCACTTCCACCCGGAAGGTCTCCACCGCGATCTCATACTCGATGAGCGCCTGCTCAGCAGCCCGCACGGCCCGCTCCAGCCGCTCCTCGGGGCGGGGAGCGGCCTCTTCGGACGCGGCACCGGCGTCTTCGAGCCCGGGCGCACTGTCCTCGGTCTCGGGCACGCCGTCTTCCGGCGTCACCCCCGCCTCTCCGGCGCCGCCACCCTGCTCAGCTTCCGACCTCGTCACGCGACCAGCCTAGGCCACGCCTCGGCCGACCCCGGCGGCCTCGGCGCCTGAGCGCTCCGCTGGATATGCGGTTCGTTCGCCGCGGGCCGGTGCGGGCTGGTCGCGCAGTTCCCCGCGTCCCGCCCCCGGTCACACCCCCATCTCCGCCGCGACCCGCCCCGCCCGCACCGCCGCCACCAGCTCCGCGTGGTCCGCCTCCGTACGGTCGGCGTAGGCCACCGCGAACGTCGCCATCGCCTCGTCGAGTTCCTCGTTCTTGCCGCAGTAGCCGGAGACGAGGCGCGGGTCGGCGCTGTGGGAGTGGGCGCGGGCCAGGAGGGCGCCGGTCATACGGGCGTAGTCGTCTATCTGGTCGGTGGAGAGGGCGGCGGGGTCGACGCTGCCCTTGCGGTTGCGGAACTGGCGTACCTGGAAGGGGCGGCCGTCGACCGTCGTCCAGCCCAGCAGGATGTCGCTGACGACCTGCATCCGCTTCTGGCCCAGCACCACACGGCGGCCCTCGTGGTCCACCTGGGGTGCCTCGAAGCCCGCCGTCACCAGGTGCGGAACCAGCACCGAGGGCCTGGCCTCCTTCACCTGCAGCACCAGCGGCTCGCCTCGGTGGTCCAGCAGCAGCACGACGTACGACCGCGTGCCCACGCTGCCCGTGCCGACCACCCGGAAGGCCACGTCGTGCACCGCGTGCCGGGCCAGGAGGGGGAGGCGGTCCTCGGACAGGGTCGTCAGATACTCCTCCAGGGACACCGCCACGGCCGCCGCCTCCGCGTCTGGGACCTGCCGCAGCACCGGAGGGGCGTCGACGAAGCGCCGCCCGCCGTCCTCGGTCGGCACCGTCGACCGCTCCGCGAAGCGCCCGCTGGTGTTGGCCCGTGCCTTCTCGGCAACCCGCTCCAGCGTGCCGAGCAGGTCATGGGCGTCGGTGTGGGAGACGAGCTCCTCGTCCGCGATGGCGTTCCACGCGTCCAGGACCGGGAGCTTGGCCAGCAACCGCATGGTGCGGCGGTAGGAGCCGACCGTGTCGTGCGCCGCCTTGCGGCAGGTGTCCTCGTCGGCGCCCGCCTCCCGGGCCGCGAGCACCAGCGAGGCGGCGAGCCGCTTGAGGTCCCACTCCCAGGGGCCGTGGACCGTTTCGTCGAAGTCGTTCAGATCGATGACCAGGCGGCCGCTTGCGTCGCCGTAGAGCCCGAAGTTGGCCGCGTGGGCGTCGCCGCAGATCTGGGCGCGGATCCGGGTCATGGGGGTGCGGGCCAGGTCGTAGGCCATCAGGCCCGCGGAGCCGCGCAGGAAGGCGAAGGGGGTCGCCGCCATGCGGCCGATCCGCAGCGGTGTGAGTTCGGGAAGCCGGCCGCGGCTGGACTCCTCCACCGCGCTCACCGCGTCGGGGCGGGAGCCGTCCAGGTCGAGTGCGGCGTGTGTGCTCCGCGGCACCAGTCTGCGCAGCGCCTTCCCCTCTTCCTTCGGCGACTGCGCCCCCGCGGCGGACCACTCGGCGAAACCCCGCACGCCCGGCAGCCTGCGCACCGCCCCGGCCTCCACGGCAGCCCCCTGGACCGCCTCAGCCAAACCCGCATCCACCTGGGTCACAACGACCGCCTCCCCCGCACGCGCACGAACATCAACTCGTGCCGACCGTACAACCGGCGGCCAGAACGCGTCAGACCCTGTGGACAACTCCACAGCTGTGGAAAACCCGTCACCCGCGCCCAGGGCTAACAGCCGCCGTCCCGCTCACCCTCCGGCAGATGCTTCTCCGCCCACTCCCCGAGCTCCCGGAGGGCAGGTCCCAGCGCCGCTCCCGCCTCCGTCAGCCGGTACGACACCCGCAGCGGCGGCCCCTCCTCGACCTCGCGCACCAGCAGTCCCGCGGCGCCGAGTTCGGTGAGGCGGTCGGAGAGCATGCGCTCGCTGATCCCGGGGACGGCCCGGCGCAGATCGGCGAAGTGCGCGGGCTGCTCCACCAGCACGGACACGATCGGACCGGTCCAGCGCTTGCCGAGCAGCGTGAAGACACGGGTGATCCCGCCGTCCACCCGCTTGCACGTCGATTCGTCGTGAATCCGCTCACCCGCCATGGGGCCAGGGTACTGCCCCGACGTATGGGGATGAAAAAAAGTAAGTACCTGTGTTATCCATAGTCGAGTACGAAAACTTAGCCCGCCGATCCCGTGCGGGCACCGCTCTCTTTGGAGACCCCATGGCCACGCTGCTCCACATCGACTCGTCCGTGTTCCCCAGCGGAGCCTCCGCGTCCCGCGCCGTCACGGACGCCTTCCGCAAGACCTGGGAGGAACAGCACCCCGAGGGCACGGTGATCTACCGCGATCTCTCCGTGAGCCCCGTACCGCACATCACCGCCGACGCCCACACCGCCGGCTTCGCCGCCCCGGCCGCGCACAGCCCCGAGCAGGCGGACGCCTTCGCGGAGCGCCTGCGGCTGATCGAGGAGTTCGAGCAGGCGGACGCCGTGCTGATCGGCGCCCCGATGTACAACTACGCGATCCCGTCCACCCTGAAGGCCTGGCTCGACCACGTGATCCTGATGGGCCGCACCGCGGGCGCCGAGGACTCGAAGGTCAAGGGCACCCCGGTCACCGTGGTCGCCAGCCGCGGCGGCTCCTACGCCCCGGGCACCCCGCGCGAGGGCTCCGAGTACGTGCAGAACTACCTGTCGGCGATCTTCGCCGAGACCCTCGCCATGGACCTCGACTTCATCGTCCCGGAGCTCACCATGGCCCCGCACAACCCGGCGATGGCCGAGCTGGTCCCCCTCTTCGAGGCCTCCCGCGAACGCGCCCTCGACGATGCCGCCGCCAAGGCCAAGAAGCTGGCGCAGCGCTTCGCCGCGTAACGGCCTTCGAGGGGCGTCCACAGGGTGAGTCCGCGGTGTGATTGTCCTCTCACCCGCGGGCCCCCGTCCCGCCCGTCCGGGGAACGCAAAAGCCCCGCAGGTCCAAGACCTGCGGGGCTTTTGTCTGGTGCGCGAGGGGGGAGTTGAACCCCCACGCCCTTGCGGGCACTGGAACCTGAATCCAGCGCGTCTGCCTATTCCGCCACCCGCGCATTGGGTGTGTCCTCGGGCCCATCCCCCTTGGGTTTGGCGCCCTCCGACACGCAGAACATTAGCACGCCGGCCAGGGTGGGTTCACATCCCTTATCCCTGGGAAGCCGCCGACCAGCGACGTCTGTTCCGTCGGCCGGACCGGGCGGCAAACCTCCGAACCCCGGGCTACGTATCAACGTGTACCGGTTCACGTATCAACCTCGTACCGGTACCGGCCGTCTCCCCAGGAGCCGGTCGGGGTCCACAGTCAGGTGCGGGACACTTGTCTGCGGCCGCCTCTACGATCCTTGGCAGGACTGTGTCCCCGAGGGAGTTCGAAGGGGACCTGAGGAGGGAACTTCGTCAGGCGTCGACAACCGCCGACTGGGCCGACAGGGGGAACCAGCCGATTCACCGGCGCGTGGATACGATCAGTAAGCAGTACCAGGTAAGAAGCAGTACACAGGACGACAGCCTAGGAGGAGGTGCCCCATGGGAGTCCTGAAGAAGTTCGAGCAGCGTCTCGAAGGTCTGGTCAACGGCACCTTTGCCAAGGTCTTCAAGTCCGAGGTGCAGCCCGTGGAGATCGCGGGCGCGCTCCAGCGTGAGTGCGACAACAACGCCACCATCTGGAACCGCGACCGCACCGTCGTACCCAATGACTTCATCGTGGAGCTGAGCACGCCGGACTTCGAGCGGCTCAGCCCCTACTCCGGCCAGCTCGGCGACGAGCTCGCCGGCATGGTGCGCGACTACGCCAAGCAGCAGCGCTACACCTTCATGGGCCCCATCAAGGTCAACCTGGAGAAGGCGGACGACCTCGACACCGGCCTGTACCGGGTGCGCAGCCGTACGCTCGCGTCCTCCACCGACCAGCAGGCCCCGGCAGGCGCCCCCGCGGCCCCGCCGGCCGCCGGACGCCCCGGCGGCGGATACGGCTACCCGCAGCCCGCCGCGCCCGCGGGCGCCCCGCCCATGCCGGCCGCGCCGCCGCCCGGCGGCCGCCCCGGCGGTTACGGCTACCCGCAGCCCGCGGGCGGCCAGCGTCCCGCCGCCCCCGCGGCCGGCGGCCGCACCCGCTACTGGATCGAGATCAACGGCACCCGCCATCAGATCTCCCGCGCGACGCTGGTGCTGGGCCGCAGCACCGAGGCCGACGTGCGGATCGACGACCCCGGCGTCTCCCGCCGGCACTGCGAGATCCGGACCGGAACGCCCTCGACGATCCAGGATCTCGGGTCCACCAACGGCATCGTGGTGGACGGGCAGCACACCACCCGCGCTACGCTCCGCGACGGCTCGCGGATCGTCGTGGGCAGCACCACCATCATTTACCGGCAAGCCGAAGGGTGAAGCGGGGGCAATGTCAGAGCTGACCCTCACGGTCATGCGGCTGGGTTTCCTGGCCGTACTGTGGCTGTTCGTGATCGTGGCCGTGCAGGTCATCCGCAGCGACCTGTTCGGAACGCGCGTCACGCAGCGCGGCTCACGGCGGGACGCGAGCCGGCAGCAGCAGGCCGCCGCCCGTCAGGCGGCGCCTCCGCAGCAGCGCCAGCAACCCGCCGCCGGCGGTCGCAGGGGCCGTAACGCCCCGACGAAGCTCGTCGTGTCCGAGGGCACCCTCACCGGCACGACCGTCGCGCTGCAGGGCCAGACCATCACCCTGGGCCGGGCACACGACAGCACGATCGTGCTGGACGACGACTACGCCTCCAGCCGCCATGCCAGGATCTACCCGGACCGCGACGGCCAGTGGATCGTCGAGGACCTGGGCTCCACCAACGGCACGTACCTGGACCGGTCCCGGCTGACGACCCCCACACCGATCCCGCTGGGCGCGCCGATCCGCATCGGCAAGACCGTCATCGAGCTGCGGAAGTAGTACGACAATGAGCGAGCGGAGCGAGCACGCAGCGGCGGTCCACACCCCGGACCCCGGCGCGCTCCCGACCGGAGGGTGGGCACCGTGCGGATGTACCCGGAGCCGACGGGCGAGGTGCGCATGAGTCTGTCACTGCGCTTCGCCGCCGGATCGCACAAAGGCATGATCCGGGAGGGAAACGAGGACTCCGGATACGCCGGGCCCCGCCTGCTCGCCATCGCCGACGGCATGGGCGGCGCCGCGGCCGGCGAGGTCGCCTCCTCCGAGGCGATCTCCACGATCGTCGCCCTCGACGACGACGTCCCCGGCTCCGACATCCTCACCTCGCTCGGTACGGCCGTACAGCGCGCCAACGACCAGCTGCGCGCCATGGTCGAAGAAGACCCGCAACTGGAGGGCATGGGGACCACCCTCACCGCCCTGCTGTGGACCGGGCAGCGGCTCGGTCTCGTGCATGTCGGCGACTCGCGCGCGTATCTGCTCCGCGACGGCGTCCTCACCCAGATCACACAGGACCACACCTGGGTGCAGCGACTCGTCGACGAGGGCCGCATCACCGAAGAGGAAGCCACCACCCACCCCCAACGCTCCCTGCTGATGCGGGCGTTGGGCAGCGGCGACCACGTCGAGCCCGACCTCTCCATCCGCGAAGTCCGCGCCGGCGATCGCTACTTGATCTGCTCCGACGGCCTCTCCGGCGTCGTCTCCCACCAGACGCTCGAGGACACCCTCGCCAGCTACCAGGGCCCCCAGGAGACCGTGCAGGAGCTGATCCAGCTCGCGCTGCGCGGCGGCGGACCCGACAACATCACCGTCATCGTTGCCGACGTCCTCGACCTGGACACCGGCGACACCCTCGCCGGGCAGCTCTCCGACACCCCGGTCGTGGTCGGCGCGGTCGCCGAGAACCAGCACCAGCTGCACGACAACGGCATCATGCAGACCCCGGCCGGACGCGCCTCAGGCCTCGGCCGTCAGGTCCCCGGCCAGGGCGGCGGCGAGTTCGGCCCGCCCGGCTCCGGCGACACCACCGGCTACATCCCCGAGGGCAGCTTCGGGGACTACACCGACGACGACTTCGTCAAACCGCGGCGGCGCGGCAGGTGGCTGAAAAGATCCCTCTACGGCGCCCTCGCGCTCGCCGTCATCGGCGGCGGGCTCTACGGCGGCTGGCGCTGGACCCAGACGCAGTACTACGTCGGCGTCAACGACGAGCATGTCGCCCTGTACCGCGGCATCAGCCAGGACCTGGCCTGGGTCTCGCTGTCGGACGTGGAGAAGGACCACCCCGAGATCGAACTCAAGTACCTGCCGCCGTACCAGCAGAAGCTCGTCGAGGGCACGATCGCCGAGGGCGACCTGAAGCAGGCCCAGAAGAAGATCGACGAACTGGCCGTGCAGGCGTCCGCGTGCAAGAAGCGCTCCGAGCAGCAGGCGACCGAGAGCGAGAACAACTCCAAGACCGGCCAGGGCGAGGCCGGAGGCACCACGGGAACCACCCGTTCCTCCTTCACGTCCAAGGCGACACCGACTCCCACCAATCCGCCGGGGTCGACGGCTCCGAATCCATCCACGTCCCCGACCGCACCGACCCCCACGCCCGGCCCGACTCTCTCGGAGGAAGAGCAGAAGGTCGTCTCGCAGTGCGGTACGCAGTAGGCAAGCCGTGAGAGGCCCCGTCACACGATGAGCAGTTCTCCCAACACGTCGACGCACCACACGTCCACGATCGGCTCGATCGGAACGCCGAGCCGGCGCAACACCGAGCTCGCCCTGCTGGTGTTCGCCGTCCTCATCCCGGTCTTCGCCTACGCCAACGTCGGCCTCGCCATCAACGACGAGATCCCGGCCGGCCTGCTGAGCTACGGCCTGGGCCTCGGCCTCCTGGCCGGCGTCGCCCATCTCGTCGTACGCAAGTTCGCACCGTACGCGGACCCGCTGATGCTGCCCCTGGCCACCCTGCTCAACGGACTCGGGCTCGTCGCCATCTGGCGGCTGGACCAGTCCGAGCTGCTGAACGAGATCGGCGTGGCCGGCGGCAAGGCGACCAACCAGCTGCTGTACACGGCCATGGGCATCGCGCTGTTCGCCGTCGTGATGATCTTCCTCAAGGACCACCGGGTCCTGCAGCGCTACACCTACATCTCCATGGTCGGTGCGCTGGTCCTGCTGCTCCTGCCGCTCGTCCCGGGCCTTGGCGCCGAACTCACCTACGGCGCCAAGATCTGGATCCAGGTCGGCAGCTTCACCATCCAGCCCGGTGAGTTCGCCAAGATCGTCCTGGCGGTCTTCTTCGCCGGCTACCTGATGGTCAAGCGCGACGCGCTCGCCCTCGCCAGCCGCCGCTTCATGGGCCTGTATCTGCCGCGCGGCCGCGACCTCGGCCCGATCCTCGTCGTCTGGGCGATGTCGATCCTCATCCTGGTCTTCGAGACCGACCTCGGTACGTCGCTGCTGTTCTTCGGAATGTTCGTCATCATGCTGTACGTCGCCACCGAGCGGACCAGCTGGATCGTCTTCGGTCTGATGATGTCCGCGGTCGGCGCCGTCGGCGTCGCCAGCTTCGAACCCCACGTCCAGCAGCGCGTCGACGCCTGGCTCGACCCGATGCGCGAATACACGCTCAGCCAGGAGGGTGTCTACGGCCACTCCGAGCAGGCGATGCAGGCGCTGTGGGCGTTCGGCTCCGGCGGCACTCTCGGCACCGGCTGGGGCCAGGGCCACTCCGAACTGATCCGGTTCGCCGCCAACTCCGACTTCATCCTCGCCACCTTCGGCGAGGAACTGGGCCTGGCCGGCGTCATGGCGCTGCTGCTGCTGTACGGCCTGATCGTCGAGCGCGGCGTGCGCACCGCTCTCGCCGCCCGCGACCCGTTCGGCAAGCTGCTCGCCATCGGCCTGTCCGGCGCCTTCGCGCTGCAGGTCTTCGTCGTCGCCGGCGGCGTCATGGGCCTGATCCCGCTGACCGGTATGACCATGCCGTTCCTGGCGTACGGCGGTTCCTCCGTCATCGCCAACTGGGCGCTCATCGGCATCCTGATCAGAATCAGCGACACCGCCCGCCGCCCGGCCCCGGCCCCCGCACCCAACCCCGACGCCGAGATGACCCAGGTGGTTCGACCGTGAACAAGCCCCTGCGCCGGATCGCGATCTTCTGCGGACTGCTGATCCTCACCCTGCTCATCCGGGACAACTGGCTGCAGTACGCCCAGGCCGACAGCCTCAAGGAAGACCCCAAGAACCGCCGCGTCGCCATCGCCCGCTACGCCACCCCGCGCGGCGACATCATCGTCGACGGCAAGGCCATCACCGGCCACGCCACCACAAAGGGCGACTTCAAGTACAAGCGCACCTACAAGGACGGCGCCATGTGGGCGCCCGTCACCGGCTTCGTCTCCCAGGCCTACGGTGCCAACCAGCTGGAGTCCATCGAGGACGGCATCCTCACCGGCAACGACGACCGGCTCTTCTTCCGCAACACCCTCGACATGATCACCGGCAAGGCGAAGGAGGGCGGCAATGTCGTCACCACCCTCAACGCCGCCGCGCAGAAAGCCGCGTACGACGGTCTGAAGGCCCAGGGCGGCAAGGGCGCCGTGGCCGCGATCGAACCGTCCACCGGCAAGATCCTGGCGCTGGCCTCCTTCCCGTCGTACGACCCCTCGACGATCGCCGGCGGCAGCACCTCGGACGAAGAAGCGTGGAAGAAGCTCCAGAAGAAGACGAACCCCGACGACCCGATGCTGAACCGGGCACTGCGCGAGGTCTACCCGCCCGGCTCCACGTTCAAGGTCGTCACCGCCGCCGCCGCGCTGGAGAACGGCCTGTACACGGAGGCCGACAGCAAGACGGACTCGCCGCTGCCGTGGACCATGCCGGGCACCACCACCGTGCTGAAGAACGAGGGGAACATCCCCTGCAAGAACGCCACGCTCCGGGTCGCCCTGCAGTACTCCTGTAACACCGTCTTCGGCAAGATCGGTTCCGACCTCGAGAACGCAAAGATGCTGGAACAGGCCAAGAAGTTCGGCTTCACCGAGGAGCAGTTCACGCCGGTCCGCACCAGCGCCTCCGTCTTCTCCGACGACATGAACAAGTCGCAGACCGCCCTGTCCTCCATCGGCCAGTTCAACACCGCCGCGAGCCCGCTGCAGATGGCCATGGTCGCCTCGGCCGTCGCCAACGACGGTGAGCTGATGAAGCCGTACATGGTCGACGAACTCCAGGCGCCGAACGTCGACCCCGTCGAGAAGACCGAACCCCAGCCGATGAGCCGCCCGCTGTCCGCGAAGAACGCGCAGATCCTCCAGTCGATGATGGAGACCGTCGTCTCCGACGGCACCGGCAAGAACGCGCAGATCGAAGGCGTCACCGTGGGCGGCAAGACCGGTACCGCCCAGCACGGCGTCGAGAACAGCAAGAACCCGTACGCCTGGTTCATCTCCTACGCCAAGACCGACGAGGGCTCACCGGTCGCCGTGGCCGTGGTCATCGAGGACGACAACGCGGTCCGTGACGACATCTCCGGTGGTGGCCTCGCGGCGCCCATCGCGAAGAGCGTGATGGAGGCGGTCATCAACAGCAAGCGGTGAGAACCCCGTCACGTCGCCTTCACATCGGCGCACGGTGCGATACCGGTCCTGTATCGGCTGACGGGCTTGGCCAGGTCACACAAAGCGAGCCGGGTACGGTAGGCCCGGACGGCAGCCTCCGATCCGCACACGAGTGCGGATCGGGACCGACGGAGAGGGCTGGTAGGTAGCTTATGGAAGAGCCGCGTCGCCTCGGCGGCCGGTACGAGCTGGGCCAGGTGCTCGGCCGCGGTGGCATGGCGGAGGTCTACCTCGCCCATGACACCCGCCTCGGCCGCACCGTGGCAGTGAAGACGCTGCGCGCGGACCTCGCACGCGATCCGTCCTTCCAGGCCCGCTTCCGCCGGGAGGCCCAGTCGGCCGCCTCGCTCAACCACCCCGCGATCGTGGCGGTCTACGACACGGGCGAGGACTACATCGACAACGTGTCGATCCCGTACATCGTCATGGAGTACGTCGACGGCTCCACGCTCCGCGAGCTGCTGCACTCCGGCCGCAAACTGCTGCCGGAGCGCGCCATGGAGATGACCATCGGCATCCTCCAGGGCCTGGAGTACGCCCACCGCAACGGCATCGTCCACCGCGACATCAAGCCCGCCAACGTCATGCTGACGCGCAACGGCCAGGTCAAGGTGATGGACTTCGGCATCGCCCGCGCCATGGGCGACTCCGGCATGACGATGACCCAGACCGCGGCCGTCATCGGCACCGCCCAGTACCTCTCGCCGGAGCAGGCGAAGGGCGAGCAGGTCGATGCCCGCTCGGACCTCTACTCGACCGGCTGCCTGCTGTACGAGCTCCTCACCGTCCGCCCGCCGTTCGTGGGCGACTCCCCGGTGGCGGTCGCCTACCAGCACGTGCGGGAAGAGCCTCAGGCCCCGTCCGTCTTCGATCCCGAGATCACGCCCGAAATGGACGCGATCGTCCTGAAGGCGCTGACCAAGGACCCCAACTACCGCTACCAGTCGGCCGACGAGATGCGCGCCGACATCGAGGCCTGCCTCGACGGCCAGCCCGTCGCCGCCACGGCGGCAATGGGCTCGGTCGGCTACGGCGGCTACCCGGACGACCAGCCGACCACCGCCCTACGCTCCGCCGACGCGGGCGCCACGTCGATGCTGCCGCCGATGAACCCGGACGACGGCGGCTTCGGCTACGACGACCGCCCGGACCGGCGACGCCAGAAGAAGTCGAACACCTCGACGATCTTGCTGGTCCTCGCGGGTGTGCTGGTGCTGGTCGGTGCGGTGCTCATCGGCAAGTGGGTGGTCGACGGCTCCGGCGGCGCGAGCAACGACAAGGTGGCCGTGCCGAACTTCGTGGACCTGTCGCTGGAAGACGCCCAGAAGCAGGCCAAGAACGCGGAGCTGACTCTCGACCCCACGGAGAAGGCCTGCGAGGACACGCCCAAGGGCTCCATCTGCTCGCAGAACCCGCAAGCCCCGACCGAGGTCAAGAAGGGCAGCACGGTCGAGGTCGTGGTGTCGACGGGCGCGCCCAAGGTGGCGGTGCCCAGCGTCATCGGCGACCCCCTCGAAGATGCCAAGGCGACGCTGGAGGACGACAAGTACGGGTTCATCGTCAAGACGGAGACGAAGGAGTCCCCCGAGGACCCCGGCACCGTGCTTGAGCAGGACCCGACCTCCGGCGAAGAGGTGGAGAAGGGATCCACAATCACCCTCACCATCGCCAAGGCCGAGGCGAAGTCCGTGGTCCCGGACGTCACCGGCGAGTCCTGCGACGGTGCCAAGGCGCGGATGGAGCAGAGCGACCTGATCGGCAACTGCGTCGAGGTCGACACCGCCGACCCGAACCTGGTCGGCAAGGTCATCAACACCACGCCGACGGCCGGCTCCTCGCTCGACAAGGGCTCCACGGTCCAGATCAACATCGGCAAGGCCCAGCAGCAGACCCAGGTCCCGGACGTCCGCAACCAGACGGTCGCTCAGGCCAGGCAGCTGCTCCAGTCACGCGGCTTCACGAACATCCAGTTCGCGGACGGCAGCGACCAGAGCGACACGGCGATCGTGATCGACCAGGACCCCGACGAGAACACCGGCGTCGGCGACCCCGCCGGCACGACGGTCACCCTCACGACCGTCGGCTTCGGTAACGGCGGAAACAACGGCAACGGCGGAATCATCGGCGGCAACGAATCCGACTGATCCCCCAAGCCCGAGGCCGTACGAGAGCCCCGCTCCCTCTGCACGAGGGAGCGGGGCTCTCTGCAGTGGACGCCGACTCCACGCCCAGAACATGATCAACGAACAGGCACTGCTGGAATCACAGGCCCTGCGCGGCAGCGTCCTCGACCGCACGGACGTGCTCGACAGAGTGAAGGCGCACCTGGCGCGTACACAGCCTGTGGAAAACCCAGGTCACACTGACGCCGTCTCCTTCGACGACCGCATCGACCAGCGCATCACCCACATCCTCGGCAAGACCGTCGTGCCGATGTTCACGCCCTGATCGAAACGTCGGGCGAGCACGGCAAGGAGCTGATCGCCCTGCGGACGGGAGATCCCGCGCATCGAGCGCCGACTGCACCAGGCGGAGGCCCTGACCATCGCCGCCGCGGCCGGCATCACCGCCGTACACCGTGGAGCGCTGGAGGAGTGGAGTGCCGGGGAACCGCTGAGGGTTCTGGAGTAGGCGTGGCGTGAAACACGAGGCCCGAAGCCGCAAGGCAAAGTTAACGCAACTCCTCCGGCGGCGTCCGCTCCCCATCCACCTTCTCCACCCGCTCCAACTCCCCCCACACCACATACCGATACCGAGACGTGAACACCGGCGTGCAGGTCGTCAGGGTGATGTACTTGCCGGCCTTGTTCTTTCCCGATTCCTTCGGGATCGCCGAAAGCACCTTGACGTTGTACTTCGAGGTCTCGGGCAGGACGGCGTAGACCTTGTAGACGTACCACTTGTCCTTCGTCTCGAAGACGATCGGGTCGCCCTTCTCGATCTTGTCGATCTTGTGGAACTTGGCGCCGTGGCCGTCACGGTGCGCGGCGAGGCTGAAGTTGCCGTTCTTGCCGCTGGTGGGGAGGGCGGCCTTGACGGGGTCGACGTAGTAGCCGGCGACGCCGTCGTTGAGGATCTTCGAGGACGTGCCCTTCTCGACGAGGATCTCGCTCTTGGTCATCGCGGGGACGTGCAGAAAGCCGATGCCGTTCTTGCTGTCGAAGGCGACCGGGCCGGAGTCGCCGTCGCGGGCCCAGGTGTCGCGGACCTTGTCGGCCTGCTTGTCGGCCTCCCGGTCCGCGATGACGTTCGTCCACCACAGCGAGTAGACGACGAACAGACCGAGCACCAGGCCCGCCGTGATGAGGAGCTCACCGAAGACACTGACCGCCATGGCGATCCGCCCGGGGCCGCGGCGGCGCGGGGCGGGCGCGGATCCGGGCGCGTCGGCGCGCTCTGCGTACTCGGTGTCGTCAGTGGTCGCTGCCACGTTCATCCGCCCTTACGAGACGAGCGCATCCGGCTTCCCCTTGCTGCGCGGCCGTTCCTCGACCATCTTGCCCCAGACGATCATCCGGTACTTACTGGTGAACTCCGGCGTGCACGTCGTCAGCGTGATGTAGCGGCCCGGCGCGGTGAAACCGCCGTC
Organism: Streptomyces sp. 4N124; assembly: GCF_052245395.1. Taxonomy (NCBI): domain Bacteria; kingdom Bacillati; phylum Actinomycetota; class Actinomycetes; order Kitasatosporales; family Streptomycetaceae; genus Streptomyces; species Streptomyces sp. 4N124. The sequence continues at coordinate 12,308 of NZ_JBQQBS010000035.1, read as the reverse complement.
CTTGGGCACGGGATCCAGCACGCTCACATTGCTCGGCGCGGTCACCGGCAGAATCGACGCCATCTTGTAGACGTAGTACGTGTCCTGCGTCTCGACGACGATCGGATCGCCCGGCTGAAGCTTGTTGATGTACCGGAACGGCTCGCCATGCGTATTGCGATGCCCCGCCAGCCCGAAGTTGCCGGTCTTCGCACTGGGCATCGCCGTCTTCAGCGCACCCTCGGCGTAGTGGCCGACCATCCCCTTGTCGAGCACCTTCTTGTTGCTGATGCCCTCGGCGATCGGCACCACCACGTCCAGCTTCGGGATGTACAGAAGGGCGAAGCCCTGCCCCGGCTCGAAGGACCCCGGGGCGCGCTTCCCACTCGCCCAGTCCTGCTGGAGGTTGCTCGCCTCCTTCCCGGCCTGCGCATGCGCCCGGACGTTCGTCCACCACAGCTGGTAGGTGACGAACAGCAGCATCAGCACGCCGGTGGTGATGAACACCTCACCGATCGCCCGGCTGGCCATGACACCGGCGCTCGGCTTGTTCGCCCGCGCCCGCCGACGAGCCTCCACGCGCGACAACGGCCGCCGATCGTCCTCCGCCTCGGCCGACGACGACGCCTCCTGCGGCTCCCGCGCCCCGCCATGCCGCCCGTGACGGCGCTTGGCTGCCTTTCTGCGGGCCGCTCGGCCACCCGGGGCGGGTCCGGTAGCTGACGCGGCGGCGGAAGCGCCAGAAGCCGATATGGACTCGCCACCGGCTGTCGCAGGCGGATCGGGTATCCGCAGGGCGACGGTCTCCTCATCGACGGGAGGCAAGAAGGACTCACCGCCCGGCGGTATGGAGGGTCCGTTCACAGGGGTGTCATACGAGGATCCCTCGACAGGCGTGCGATACGAGGAGTCATCGACGGAAGCCTGATACGACGGCGCGTACGGCTCCTGCGCCGCGTAGGCATGCGCTTCCTGCGCCCCATACGCCTGCGTCTCCCCGACCCCGTACGCCTGCGCTTCTCCTCCCGCCGCGTACGCCTGCGTCTCCTCCGCCCCGTACGCCTGCGGCCCCTGCCCGTACCCCTCCTGCACTCCCTGGCCGTACGTCCCCTGCCCGCCCTGCCAGTCCTCGCCCTGCCAGTCCTCGAACGCACCCGGCGCCCCGTACGGCTGCTCCCCGTACGAGGTCCCCTGGTCGCCGGCGCTGCCATAGTCGGCCGCGCCGGACTCGCGCTCGGGGCGCAGGGCGGTCACGCCGAGGCCCTGCCCACCACCGGGGCGAGCCCCACCGACCTCGCCACCGCACCCTGGTCACCGCACTCCACCAGCCAGTTGGCCAGCATCCGATGACCGTGCTCGGTCAGCACCGACTCCGGGTGGAACTGCACACCCTCGACCGGGAGTTCACGGTGACGCAGGCCCATGATGATGCCGTCGCGCGTGCGCGCGGTGACCTCCAGCCCGGCCGGCACCGTCTCCGGCTCCGCCGCCAGGGAGTGGTACCGGGTCGCCGTGAAGGGCGTCGGCAGACCCGCGAAAACACCCTCGCCCCGATGCTCGACCAGCGACGTCTTGCCGTGCAGCAGCTCGGGCGCACGGTCCACGACACCGCCGTACGCCACCTGCATCGACTGCATGCCGAGGCAGACACCGAAGACAGGTACCCCGGTGGCGGCGCAGTGGCGGACCATGTCCACACAGACCCCGGCATGCTCCGGCGTACCCGGCCCCGGCGACAGCAGCACCCCGTCGAAACCGTCCTGAGCATGCGCCGTCGACACCTCGTCGTTGCGCAGGACCTCGCACTCCGCGCCCAGCTGGTACAGGTACTGGACCAGGTTGAAGACGAAGCTGTCGTAGTTGTCGACGACGAGAATGCGTGCGCTCACTGGTTGTCCACCGTCACATCGTTGAAGGGAAGCAGCGGTTCAGCCCACGGGAAGACGTACTGGAAGAGGACGTAGACCACGGCCACGACCAGCATGAGCGAGATCAGCGCCTTCACCCATGCGTTCCCCGGCAGATGCCGCCAGATCCAGCCGTACATGCCGTCCCTTCCGTCGCACCACGGCACCAGACTCACGCCGTACCCGCACCAGACTAACGGCGCAGGGCCTCTGGTTTCCCGGCCTCCACAGGCTGAGTGGAGTCGAGATGAGCCCAGACGATCAGCCGGTGACTGCTTCCCCACTCCGGATCGCAGGTGGTCAGCGTGAGATAGCGGCCCGCACGTGTGTACCCCGATTTACGTGGCACAGGATCGATCACCTCAACGTCCGTGGGCACGGTTTTGTAGGGCCCTTTGTCGATCCTGTACGTGAACCACGTCGCCCCGTCCGTCAGCACCACCGCATCCCCCGCCCTCAGCTCGGGAAAGTCCTTGAACGGGTCTCCATACGTGCGCCGATGCCCCGCGACCGAGAAGTTGCCCTTCTGACCGAGCTGTGCAGTGCGCGCGTAGTGACCGAGGCCCTTCTTGAGCGTGCCAGTGGCGGTCCCCTCGAGCACCGGCTTGTTCCACGTGAAACCAAGACGCGGGATGTACATGATCGCGAAAGGCTTGCCACTCTCATACGGCGCCGGCTCCGCCGGGGAGGCCGAAGCGCCGGGGGCCGCCGACGGCGCGGGCTGCACCGCCCCACGCGCCCACTGTTCCTCGAGCTGGTCGATCTGGTCGCCCATGACGTTGTCGGCCTTCACGCCGATCCAGAACAGCACATAGACGACGAACAGGACTATCAGGGTGCCCACGGTGATACAGAGCTCGCTGACCGTCCTGACGACGACACGCACCGGCAGCTCCTGAACAGACTCACTCCACGGGCTGGGCGTACTGCAGATCCACTGTGCCCGAGTAGCCGGGCAGAGTCACCGCCCCGTCCTCCTCGACTTTCCAGCCGAGCCCGTACACATTGACGTACACCATGTAGTTCTGGATCGCCGGAGACGCGGTGAGCGCCTTCTGCAGCTTCTCCGGGTCCCCCACCGCCGTGATCTTGTACGGCGGTGAGTAGACGCGGCCCTGAAGAATCAGGGTGTTGCCCACACACCGCACGGCGCTGGTGGAGATCAGCCGCTGGTCCATGACCTTGATGCCCTCGGCACCGCCCTGCCAGAGGGCGTTCACCACGGCCTGGAGGTCCTGCTGGTGGATGACCAGGTAGTCGGGCTGCGGCTCGGGATAGCCGGGGAGCTTGGCGGTGGCGTCCGGCGGAGCGTCGTTGAGGGTGACCGTGATCGCCTCACCGGTGAGCTTCTGGGTACCCGCGTTCTTCTCCAGGCCCGCCAGCCTGTCGTCCTCGGCCTTGCTGCTGCCGTCGTCCCGCTCGGCAAGCGCGTCGATGTCGTCCCGCAGGCCCGCATTGGACTCATCCAGCTCGCCGTTGTTGTGGCTGCGCTCCTGAATCAGGTCGGACAGCTTCAGCAAGGAGTCATCCGTACGGATATTGGTGCCTTTGGCAGTATTGAAACTGGTGAAGAAAATGAGCCCCGCGAGAGCGAACACACCCGCCGTGAGCACCCGCACCGGCCGGAAACGGCGTCCGCGGGCAGGGCTGGATCCCGTCCCGGGGGAGTCGGCAGAATTGCTCAACGTACCCTTATCTCCTTCGGCGCCGCGGAAGCACTACGCTAACGGACGCCCGGGGGAGCACTAAGAGTCCCCTTGTACGCTGCCCCGGAGCCCGCCCCGTTCCCTGCGCGGCCACGCAGCGCATCGACAGGAGAGACCCTCGTGCCGAAGTCACGTATCCGCAAGAAGGCCGACTACACGCCGCCGCCGGCGAAGCAGGCGACCGCCATCAAGCTCACCAGCCGTACCTGGGTCGCGCCCGTCATGCTGGCCATGTTCCTCATCGGCCTGGCATGGATCGTGGTGTTCTACGTCACCGACGGCTCGCTGCCCATCGACAGTCTCGACAACTGGAACATCGTGGTGGGCTTCGGCTTCATCGCGGCGGGATTCGGTGTCTCGACGCAGTGGAAGTAGCGGCCACGGGCCGGTGAACGCAGCTCTACCCAGGGCTATCCGCTGAGTTATCCACAACTCGTAAAGATTTCCACACCCCTCCTGGGGATAAAGAAACGACGATCTGTGGATAACCCACCGAGTGTTGACGCCGGTACGACTGTCGCACGGCAGATTCGGAAACATGTTCGCCCCCTGCCTGACCTGCGGAAACGTAGGTCAGTTACAGGGGGCGCAGCTGTTCCCACACGGCGTGCACAAGATCCGCCACAGACTGTGGACAATGCTGGGGATCAAGTGATCTGGGCTGTCCTCAGGAGAGTCACTCCGGCGATCACGGCCAGGAGCAGCACGCAGCTGCCGTACTGGACGAGGTTCCGCCGCTCGCGCGGGGCGTGGACCATGGCGTAGCCGATCAGGAGGCCGCCGACGAGTCCGCCGATGTGGGCCTGCCAGGCGATGTTGCTCCAGCCGAAGGTGAAGATCAGGTTGATCACCAGGAGGGCGATGATCGGCCGCATGTCGTAGTTGAGGCGGCGGACGAGGACGGCGGTGGCGCCGAAGAGGCCGAAGATGGCGCCGGATGCGCCGAGCGAGGCTGTGGTCGGGGATTCAAGCAGATAGGTGAGGGCACTGCCCGCCAGGCCCGAGACCAGGTAGAGGGAGATGTAGCGGGCGCGGCCGAGGGCGGCTTCGAGGGGGCCGCCGAGCCACCAGAGGCTGAGCATGTTGAAGGCGATGTGCCAGATGGCCTCGTGCGTGAACATCGAGGTGAACAGGCGGTACCACTCGCCTGTGGCGACGCCTTCGGTGGGCGTGAAGGGGGCGGGGGGCCATTCGCCGATGAGGACGAGGTCGTTCAGGAGCGACGTCGATGACTGGACGGCGATGAAGACCGCGAGGTTGATCCCGATGAGGATCTTGGTGAGGAGTCGGGGGTCGGCGGTGACGGTGCCGCCGGCGATGGTGCGGGGCCGGGATGCGGTGGGCGAGACGCCGGTGCCGGCGCCTTCGCGGACGCAGTTGGGGCATTGGAAGCCGACAGAGGCGCTGACCATGCACTCGGGGCAGATGGGGCGCTCGCAGCGGGTACAGCGCACGCCGGTCTCGCGGTCCGGGTGCCGGTAGCAGACAGGTGCGCTTTGCGCGGGGCCCTGGTCCTCCGGGCCCTGTGGGCTGCCTGGCGCCTGGTCCATGGGATCCCCTCGTCTCGTACGCAGCTGAACCGCCCCGCCCATCCTTACGGATGAGCGGGGCGTTTGGTTCCCTGCGGGAGGTACCGGGCCCTTCGGACCCGGGGTCTGTTCTAGCCCTCGCGGGTCTCGACGACGACCGACTCGATGACGACGTCGTTGAGCGGGCGGTCGGTGCGCGGGTTGGTCTGGGCGGACGCGATGGCGTCGATGACCTTCTGGCTCGCGCCGTCGGTGACTTCGCCGAAGATGGTGTGCTTGCGGTTCAGCCAGGTCGTCGGGGCGACCGTGATGAAGAACTGCGAGCCGTTGGTGCCCGGACCGGCGTTGGCCATGGCCAGGAGGTAGGGCTTGTCGAAGGAGAGGTCCGGGTGGAACTCGTCCTCGAACTGGTAGCCGGGTCCGCCGGTGCCGTTGCCCAGCGGGTCACCGCCCTGGATCATGAAGCCGCTGATCACCCGGTGGAAGACCGTGCCGTCGTAGAGCTTGTTGGTGGACCGCTCGCCGGTTTCGGGGTTGGTCCATTCACGCTCGCCCTTGGCGAGCTCGACAAAGTTCCGGACCGTCTTGGGCGCGTGGTTCGGCAGGAGCCGGACTTCGATGTCGCCGCTGTTGGTCTTCAGGGTGGCGTAGAGCTGCTCAGCCACGATCTGCCTTCCGTTGTCTTCCTGTGACCCCCTGATCCTCGCATGGTCCACGCCGTACGTCGCCCGTCGCCCGGTTCCGCACCGGTTTGCCTGCGTGTCGCTTGGGAGAAATCCGGGCGAGTGGCCTCGGGCCGGGGGCGCTCGGCGGCGATCCGTGGCATTGTCGACGACAAGCTCCTGTTGCCCCGTATTCATCCGCTATTGCACTTGATCCATGACCCGGATGCCCGCCCTCACATGCCCCGGGGCTTCCTTGCAGGCATGATCCGTAAAAGGGTGGATAGCCGAAATACCGTACGCCACCGAGGAGGAGGATCCCGTGACCCGCATCGACAGCGTGCGCGCCGCGACCGGCTCGGCGAAGGACAGCGTGCTGCACGCCGCGGAAGTGGTGGCGCCCTACGCCGACACGGCCAAGGACAGGGCCGCGCACTATGCGCACGAGGCACGCGTACGGCTCGCGCCGAAGGTGTCGCTGGCCGCCGAGCAGGCGCGCGCTCAGTACGGCACGCATGTCGTGCCGCGTCTGGAGCAGGCCCGCACACATGTACCGCCGAAGGTCGACCAGGCCGCCCATGAGGCCGCCGTCCGCACCCGTAAGGCTGCTCGGCAGGCCGCCGACTACTCCAAGCCGCGGCTTGAGCAGGCGGTGGCTGTGGCCACGCCCGTCAAGGACGAGGCCGCTGCTCGGAGTGCCGCCGCGTTGGCTGCGCTGCGCAGCCATGTCTCGGCCGAGGACATCCAGAAGCTGTCCCGTCGGCACGAGCGGCGTGCTCGGGTCGGCCGGATCGCTAAAGGGCTGGCGGTTCTCGGTGTGTTGGCGGGCGGTGCTTTCGCCGCCTGGAAGTGGTGGGACAAGCAGGCCAACCCGGACTGGCTGGTCGAGCCGCCCGCCGCGACGGAGGTGCCCGAGGGTGGCCGGCTGACCTCGGTGGACGGCAGTGGTCAGTCCGTGCTCGATCCCGAGGTTCAGGCCAAGGAGGCTGAGGAAGAGGCCGCCGAGCGCGACGAGGGTCGGTGAGCGTTCCGGCCGGTCGCGCCAACTGTGCGGTGGGGCGGGAGACTTGAGGGTCTCCCGCCCCACTGTGATGTTTCACGTGGAACAGTCGTGCCGGGCGTCGAGCCCGGTGACGCGTTTACGCACACCGCTCGCGATGACGTTTGCAACGGCCCGGGTGTGCAGGTTCCGCACAGACTTCCTTAACGGAACGTATTCCTCTGGCTACCTGCAGCCGTTCGCACCAGCTCACACGGCCTGCACGCCGGAGCGCACCCCGCCACACGCCGCCGGTCACATCCAGCGACGGCTTCACCGCCCTCGCCCGCCCCGTCTCTTTGCGCAAAGAGCTGCAATGCCATCGGGCCGCCCCAAGTGACGCACGTCACCCCTGGAAGCAGGCTCAACAAAAGGACCGGCCAGGCGCCGCTGAGGCACCTGGCCGGTCCGAAGTGTGGAGCCTAGGGGAGTCGAACCCCTGACATCTGCCATGCAAAGACAGCGCTCTACCAACTGAGCTAAGGCCCCGGAAGATGAGCGTCCGACCGGAAGAACCACATACCGGCGGGCGCCGCAGACCAGAGTACCGGGTCACCCCCCGTATCTCGCAAAAAGATTGGGGGTCCCGATGGACCGCCACTCTCCGTAAGATGCTCGGCGTGGTTCGCGACAGCGAACCGCCGTTTTGGGGAAAGCGATGGGGAGACGCAATGGACGCCGCACAGCAGGAAGCCACCGCAAGAGCGCGGGAACTGCAGCGGAACTGGTACGGGGAGCCGTTGGGGGCGCTCTTCCGTAAGCTGATAGACGATCTTGGCCTCAACCAGGCTCGTCTCGCGGGGGTGCTGGGCCTGTCCGCTCCGATGCTGTCGCAGCTGATGAGCGGCCAGCGGGCGAAGATCGGCAATCCCGCCGTGGTCCAGCGGGTGCAGCTGCTGCAGGATCTGGCGGGGCAGGTCGCGGACGGCAGCGTGAGTGCGGCCGAGGCGACCGAGCGCATGGAAGAGATCAAGAAGTCGCAGGGGGGCTCGGTGCTCAGCAACACCACGACCACGACGAGCAGTTCGGGGGCGCCCACGGTCAAGCGGGTGGTCCGCGAGATCCAGTCGCTGCTGCGCTCGGTGGCAGCGGCGGGAGACATCATCGAGGCGGCGGACACCCTCGCCCCGACCCACCCGGAACTGGCAGAGTTCCTCCGGGTGTACGGCGCGGGCCGCACCTCCGACGCGGTCGCGCACTACCAGTCCCACCAGAGCTGAACCGGCGCCCCGGTCACCGAAGGGGGTTCGGTAGCCGGGTCGACGGCCGAGGAGCGGCAAGGGTTCGCGGCACGGGGGCCACGAGCCACGGGGGTATCGCTCATCGCACAGGGGGCGGCAGGAGTCGTATCGCTCATCGAGGGGGAAGCAAGGGGGACAGCCGCAGGGGGAGGAGCGACGCACAGCCATGGGTGAGGTCTTCGCCGGCCGGTATGAACTGGCCGACCCGATCGGACGCGGCGGCGTAGGTGCTGTGTGGCGTGCCTGGGACCATCGCAGGCGCCGCTATGTCGCCGCCAAGGTGCTGCAGCAGAGCGACGCGCACTCGCTGCTGCGCTTCGTGCGGGAGCAGGCGTTGCGGATCGATCACCCTCATGTGCTCGCGCCGGCCAGCTGGGCCGCTGACGACGACAAGGTCCTGTTCACCATGGATCTGGTCGCCGGCGGTTCGCTGGTCCATCTGATCGGGGACTACGGCCCCCTGCCGGCGCCCTTCGTCTGCACCCTGCTCGACCAGCTCCTGTCGGGGCTGGCCGCGGTGCACGCGGAGGACGTCGTGCATCGCGACATCAAGCCCGCCAACGTCCTGTTGGAGGCCACCGGCACGGGCAGGCCGCGGCTGCGGCTGTCCGACTTCGGTATCGCCATGCGTCTGGGCGAGCCGCGGCTGACGGAGACCAATCTCGTGGTGGGTACGCCCGGTTATCTGGCGCCCGAGCAGATGATGGGCGCGGAGCCGGACTTCGCCGCGGACCTGTTCGCCGTAGGGCTGGTGGCGCTGTATCTGCTGGAGGGCGCCAAGCCGGATGCCAAGGCCCTCATCCAGTACTTCGCGGAGCACGGGACGCCGGGGGCGCCGAAGGGCATTCCCGAGCCGCTGTGGCAGGTCGTGGCCACGCTGCTGCAGCCGGATCCACAGGCGCGCTTCCGCACGGCCACGGGGGCGCGCAAGGCCCTCGCCTCGGCCGCAGAGCTCCTTCCGGAGGGGGGCCCGGACGACGAACTGATCGAGATCTTCGACCAAATCGGCCCGCTTCCCCCGGGGTTCGGCCCCGAAGGCCCACTCAAGCCGGCAAGGGGAGTGGAGCCGACCAGGGGCGGGCTGGGGTCGGCTGCCGAGCGCGGCGAAACGGGCTTTGTGCCGCACAGCTCTGCTACGGACTCCGGGCCGAACAGCTCCGGCACGGGTTCCGGCCCGACCGGCGCGGGCGCAGCCGTCGTAGAGGCTGATCTGCGGCAGGAGAGCGACCCCCGGCAGCAGCCGACGGGCTCGCAGCCGCCCAGCATGTCGGACACCGGCAGTTTCCATCTGCCGCCCCCTCAGCCCACCGGCTCCTCCCCTCTTCCACGGCAGGTGGACGCCCAAGCCCAGCGGCGACCCCAGCCTCAGCCACAAGCGCAAGCTCAGCCACATCCACAACTGCACCCACATCCGCAGCCTCCGCCCTCCGAGGCCAGTCACCCCAGCCCCCCGCCCTTCTCCTCCTACGACCCCACGCATGTCCTGTCCTCCCCCCAGCCGCCCACGCCGCGCCACTCCACTCAGGCCCTGACACCGGCGTCGCTTCAGCGCGCCGATGCCTCTACTGCTTCGTACACCGCTCAGAACCCGCAGGTTCCACCTCCCGCGCAGGCAATTTCGCAGCCACGCCACCGGGCAGCCCGCCCTCGCCGACGTCCCGGCCCGCCGGCGAAGGTGGCCGTCCCGCTGCTGCTGCTCGCGCTGGCCTGCTACGCGGTGGGGTTCTGGGCGTTGACCCGCATCTGAGCCCCAGCCCGCGGGGACAGCCGCCCTACCAGGCCCCAGCACGCCTCCGTGCCACGAGTGTCCACACCCCGAGCACCGCCATCAGGACCGTGCCCGCGCCGATCCCGCCCACGGCGACCACCGTCATCGCGGCGTCGCCGCTCCCGGATGTGCCGGAGCCGCCCTCGATGACGGCCGCCTGGTCCTGTGCCGTGACCTCGAAGAGGTTCGGTGGCTCGGCTTTCCCCGCGTAACCGGGCCCGGTCTCGCCCGCACCGCTGACGCGGATCCGCAGCGTCAGCCCGAAGGGCCCGTCGCCGAACTGTTCGGCCACCTGCTCCGCGAGATGGACGACGAGGTAGTACGAGCCGGCGAACCGCATGCCGCTGACGGGGTCGGAGGGACCGGCGTAGCGGTTGACGTAGGCGACCGGCGGCAGCGGATCGATCGACTCCGCCTTCTGGCTGCCGTTGTAGTGCAGGCTGACGTCGTCGACATGGGCGCGTACGGGGTTGTAGAGGGACATGTCCAGGGCAGCGGCCACGAGGCTGCCGTCGCTGCTCGTACTGCCCAGCTCGGCGGTGGCGTAGAGCTGCTGTCCCCAGTCGACCGGGACCTTGTAGAAGAGGGTCTGGCCGGGCCGTAGGTCGTCGCGCCAGACGCCTTGGCCGATGGGTGTGGCCCGGGTGAAGCCGCCGCCACCCTCGCGGGACTCGGCGTCGCTCAGCAGGGGTGTGGGCGAGGCGGAGTCCCAGTCCTTGGGTGCTTCGGTCTCGGTCGCACTGGTCTGCCCCAGCCGTGGTTCGGAGACGGGGGCCAGCTCCAGGTCCCAGGCGTCGGGTGAAGAGCCGCTCCGGTCGACGCGCTCGACGACCACGTAGTAGGTGCCCGCGCCGTCGCAGGAGGAGTCGCTCGCGGCGGCCTCGCGCTCTCCCCATGCGGCGATCGGGTGCGGGCTGCGGCTCCCGAAGGTGGCGGTGTCGTACGAACAGGAGCGGCCGTTGGCGTCCTGCACCGACACCTTGAGACTGTCGGTGGGGCTCACTGTGGTGCCCGCGCGCGGGACGGCGGTCACGGAGACGTACACGTTCGAGGTGGCGTCGAGTTCGAGGCGGTAGAAGAGCTTGCCGCCCTGTGGGAGGGAGCTGCGGTACGTCGTGGCCACGTCCAGCCGGTCGGCTTCCGTAGTGCCTGTCGCCCCCTCGACGGACCGGGCGTCCTCGTCGAAGGCGTACGCGCCGGGCGTTCCGAAGGCGTTGGAGCCGGGCGTCGTCCCTGCGGCGAGCACCGCACCGCCCGGCAGTACCGTCGCCGCGCACAGGACGGCTGCCACGACAGCCACGCGCGCGTACCGCGACGGACAGGGTCGACGACCGGGCCATCCCCTCGCACGCCCCCACGTCGTACGCCGCCGCCCCATGACACGCCACCCCTCGTCGTCGCCGGACCGGGACCGTGGCCCATCCTGCCCTGCTCAGGGGTATGTCATCCGCTCAATCCGTACGAGCGGCCGAAACGCCCGCCTCGAAGGCCCTCGCAGAGACATCGCACCGTATGGCACATCCGGGGATGTCCCGCAACACAAAACCCCGACCGCTCGGCGGCCGGGGTTTTCAGAATCCGATGTCGATACTCACGAACCCGTGGGCACGGAGTCAGTCGCCTCCGTCCACAGATCCTGCTCGGCGCGATCCGCCTGGATCTGGCGGTACACGAGGAGCCCGCCGATGGCGGCCAGTGCGACCAGGAGAAGCTTCTTCACCGCGCGACCTCGTCTTTCCTTGACGTAGGGGACCTCTGCCGCCCGACTATACACACCGACCGATACCGATCGGTGACCTGAGTCCGCAGCCAACTCCCGTCCGGAACACCGCAGTAGAAGCGGACGTCACCGCTCCGATCGGAGGGTGATCACACCAACGCGGACGGCGACTTTGTGGCCCTCTTTCCGCTTTTCGTCCTCTCTGCACCCATTCGTGTGGTGTTGATCGGAACATCGACGCGCAAGGGGCGTCGGTCCACCACTTCGCGACCCACATAAACATCATGAGGAAAGTACGCAAATCGCCCAACCCGAAAGTGAGGGGCCATGGCCAGCAACAAGGTCATGAAGCTGTGGACCGCCATCGTCACCGCCTTCCTCGCGCTGTGCACGGCGCTCGGATTCGCCACTACGACCGCGAACGCGGCCGTACCGCAGTCCGAGGCCGCGAGCAACAGCGCCACACATGTGACGGCGCCGCCGATCCCCTGGGCCTGGTCCCGCTCGCTGCCCCCCACCATGAAGCAACGCATCCGCGCCGAGGCCCACGGCAAGTCCCCCAGTTGCCGGCACCGACCGCAGACGGACACGGTCGCGGACGCGGCACTCGAAGCCGCCGCCCTCTGCGACCCGGCCGAGCCCCTCACGCCCCTCCAGCGCTGACCCTGGGCGGCGCGCTCCTTCCTCCCCCATCCAGCAACGGCGAACTTGCGTACAGCACCGCCCGGACCAAGGCCCGGACGCTCTACCCGAGAGG
>NZ_JBQQBS010000034.1:0-108123 GCF_052245395.1 Streptomyces sp. 4N124 | reverse complement strand
GGGAGCGCCGGACGTGTCAGCGGCTGGGCGGGTGTCGGGCGCGGCCGGTCGCAGGGCGGGGACGCGGCGCGCGGGTCCGGCCTGGCGCCGGGCGACGGTCAGGCGGGGCCCCACCGGGCGGAGCTGGACGGCCACTTGGGGCGCGTCGGCGCTGGAGGGAGTGGATGCCTGCGGCCGTGACCCCGTCGCCGTGCGCTGGACGGCCGGTCCGGAAGTCGTACGACCCCCCGAACCTCCCGGCGACCGGGACGCGCTCCCGGACTCCGGCCTGGACATGTCGGCCGTCGTGCCCGGGACCACCGCGACCCGTCGTACCAGCGGAATCTCGCGAGCGACGGCCGAACGGGCGGTGTCGGCAGGCGTCACGACCGGTGCCGTGCCCGGCTCCACAGCCCGTTGGACGGCGGGAGCCGGCGAGGAGAGTACGGCGGGAGAATCCCCGGACGTGATGCCGCGGGTGCGCGGGGCGTCGGCCGAACGTCCCTGCCCCGCACCGCTGTTGTCGGCGGAACGCTGAACCACGGGCCCGGCCCCGGAGGGCGCCGAGCGGGACGTCGTACCGGAAGAGCCGAAAGAGCCAGAACCGGACGAACCCGAACCCTGCCCCCCGCTGCCCAGGTCCCCATCCGCCCCCTCCTGCCGCACCGCCCGAAGCAGCAGCGGTCCCCCACCTGTACGAGTGGGCTGTGGAGCGGCCGGGCGGGTGACCCCGCGGACCAGGCCCGTTGGAGCCGTCGGCAGCAGGGCGTGGCCGAGGCCGTTGTCGAAGGACGGGTTCTGCCAGGAGGCCAGGCCCGCGCGGAAGGTGAGGCCGTCGCTCACGCCGAGCGGGGCACGGGCCACGGTGAGGGACGGCGGGGCGGTACGGCGCCAGCCGCCGTCCCAGTCGCCGGGCACGGAGGAGCCGGGGGCACCGGACGTGCCCCCGCCGTCACCCGACGGGCCCGGTACAGAACTGGACGAATCACCGGAGCCGGACCGGCCGCCACCCCCGGCGCCGGAGCCCTCCGTACGCCGCGGGCGACCCGCGGTGTCCGCTCCGGCGGCCCGGCGGCGCAGCCTGTCCCGCCATGCCATGTGCTCAACCGCCTTCGTTCATGCGGGTGTTGATACGGGCGATCTCGGCCACCCACTGCTGGCGTTCGCCGTGGGTCAGGTCGAGGATCTCCTCGCGTTGCCAGTGGAAGTGATAGGCGATGTACGCGATCTCCTCCCGGAGCCGGGGAAGGGCGTACGTCACGATTCCCCCAGGCGCCCACCCGAGAGGTCGACCTCGAAGCCGCCCTCGCAGTGCGGACAGGTGACCGCCGCGCGGGTGTGGCCCTCGCTGTTGACGCGGCGGTAGAAGTCCTGGAGGAACGCCACGTCGGTGGCGTACATCCGCTCCACGATCCCGGCGTGCACATCCGTGATGTTGCCGAGCCGGGTGATCACCTGGCTCAGCAGCACCACGCTCAGGTACGCCGGGTTCTCCTTGACCCGCAGGTCGATCTGGGGCCGCAGTTCGTCGCGGGCGGTGGCCAGGCGCATCGAACCGTGCCGGTGCACCGTGCCCTCGTCGTCGACGTACCCGCGCGGCAGTTCGAACTCGAACTCGGTGCGCAGCCCTTGGTTCTCACGGCGCGGTGGGGCGGCGGCCGGGGTGGCCGCCGCCTGCTCCGACGCCTGGGCGGGCGCCGTGGCCTGGAGGATCTCGTCCAGGTTGCCCGCCGTCACCGTACGGCGCCTCATTCGACGACGATCTCCTCGAACGTGATCGTGACGGACTCGGTGGCCGGCGACGACTCGCCCGCCTTCAGCGAGGGGCCCTCCCACTTGGAGGCCCAGCCCTGCATCAGCTGGATACGGCGGACCGTGTTGCCCTCGGTGTCCTTGATCTCGATCGTGAGGTTCTGCCGCGCGGTGTTGACGGCACCGTTGTTCAGCGTCTCCTTGATCCACTTGGTGAACTCGCTGCTCTGGTCGAGTCCCCGGGTGATCGTGATCTCACCGGCCTGGCGCGCGCCGGGCTGCTTGCGGATGATCTGCTTGCCCTGGTCGCTGACCTGCTTGACCTCGACGACCTCCTCCTCGACGGTCAGTCCGCTGATCTCCTGGATCGACTCGACCAGGTAGCCACCGAGCTGCACGCCGAAGACGTGGGTGGAAAGAGCATCGCCCGTTGCCATGACTGTCTGTCACCTTTCCTTGAGGACCCGGAGGTCACTCGTCGATGAGGCTGGTGCTGTCGGAGAACTGGGCCAGCCGGAAGACCACGAACTCGGCCGGCTTGACCGGCGAGACGCCGATCTCGCAGACGACCCGGCCCTGGTCGATGGACTCCTGCGGGTTGTTGTCGCGGTCGCACTTCACGTAGAACGCCTCTTCGGCGGTGCGGCCGAACAGTGCGCCCCGGCGCCATTCCTCCTGGAGGAACGCCGTGACATTGCGGCGGATGCTCGCCCACAGCCGGTCGTCGTTCGGCTCGAAGACCACCCACTGGGTGCCCAGGAGGATGGACTCCTCCAGGTAGTTGAACAGGCGGCGCACGTTCAGGTAGCGCCAGGCCGGGTCGGAGGAGAGGGTGCGGGCACCCCAGATCCGGATACCGCGGCCGGGGAAGGCCCGTACGCAGTTCACGCCGATCGGGTTCAGCAGGTCCTGCTCGCCCTTGCTGAGCCGGATCTCCAGGTCGACCGCGCCGCGGATGACCTCGTTCGCGGGCGCCTTGTGCACACCGCGCTCACCGTCGCTGCGCGCCCACACACCGGCGACGTGACCGCTCGGCGGGACGGTGGTGTTGCGGCCCAGGGCCGGGTCGAAGACCCGCACCCACGGGTAGTAGAGGGTGGCGTAGCGGGAGTCGTAGCCCGCCTCGTCGTTGCGCCAGGTGCGCACCTGCTGGGCGGAGAGCCCGGGCGGGCTGTCCAGGACGGCGACGCGGTCGCCCATCTGCTCGCAGTGCGAGATCACGGCGAGCTGCACGGTGCGCACGCCCTCGGCGTCGATGTCGCCGCGCTGGTAGGCGCTCATCAGGTCCGGCACCGCGACCATGGTGATCTCGTCGATGGTCTCCAGGCCGCCGAAGCCGGTGCGGGCCGCGGAGTCGCCGACGTACTCGGCGGGGTTCAGCCGGGCCACCTCGCCGGCGCCGTTCGTGGCGGGGGCGCCCGGGGCGTCGGGGACGGCCAGGGTCTGCGTGGCGGGCTTGGTCTGGGTGGCGCCGCGCTGCTCGGTGACCTCGATCAGCTTGGAGGCGCGGGCCTGGTTGACCAGGTAGCCCTTGACGTTCTTGCGGGTGGAGGCGTCGTACGTCTCCACGACCTCGTCGCCCCTGCGGACCAGCAGCTTGAAGCGGTCCTCCGGCGGGTTCTCACCGCCCGCGTCGGCGACCTCCACCGACACGCCGGTCACGCCCGGCTTGGCCGCGACCAGGAAGCCGCCCAGCTCCACCGGCTCCACGGCCCTGGCGTCCCGCTTGCCCCGGGCGCCGTTCGCCGACGGGGCGGAGGCGTCCTCGGCGGAACCGCCGATGCGCACCACGTACGCGGCGCCGCCGCCGTTGGAGAAGTACCCGTAGACCGCGTGGGCCAGATAGGTGCCCTCGGTGAAGCCACCGAACTCCTGGGTGTACTGGTCCCAGCTGGTGACCAGCGTCGGCGCGTGGAAGGGTCCGCGCTCGGCGAATCCGACGAACGCGGCGACGGCGGTGCCGACCCCTTCGATCGGTCGAGCACCGGACTGCACCTCCTCCACGTATACGCCCGGGGTGAGGTACGTCGGCATGTTCGCTCCTTAGCGTCCTTGCTTGTCACCTGTGTCCAGGCCGAGTCTGCGGGGACGGGTGGGGCAGGTGGCAGGGACCCGGGGACCTGGTCGGGGGCAAGACCGCTGCCTTTCCGGACGCCCCGCGCTGACCGTCCGGACGTCACCCGCCGTTGCCCTCGCGCTGCCCGTTCGGACCTGGACGCCCGGTCGGCGCGCGCTGTCCACTGGGGGACGCAGCAGGCGTGCGCCGACGAGGAGGCAGTAGATGCAGAGGTCCGGACGGCGCACCGAGGGGACCGAAGCCGAGCGGCCGGTGCGCGGCACAGCCGCCGCCCGACGGGAGACATCCTCGGCCGGCGCCGCCGTCCCGCCCCCGCTCACCACCGACGTGCTGCGGGCGGCGCAGGGCAGCGCGGGCAACGCCGCGGTCACCGGCATGATCGCCCGCCGGGCCCGCCCCGCACCCGCCCCGGAGCAGTTCGGCAGCCTCGACACCGAGGTGCCCGAGGTCCTGAACTCGGGCGGCAAGAAGTTCGCGGGGCCGATCCGCCACGAGATGGAGTCCCGCTTCGGCACCGACTTCTCCGACGTACGCCTGCACACCGGCGCCGCCGCGGCCCGCTCGGCCCGAGCCATCGGCGCCCGCGCCTACACCTCCGGCAGCCATGTCGTACTCGGCCCCGGCGGGGGCGACAAGCACACCCTGGCCCACGAGTTGACCCACGTCGTCCAGCAGCGTAAGGGCCCGGTCTCGGGCACGGACCACGGCAACGGCCTGAAGCTCTCCCACCCGTCGGACTCGTTCGAAAGGGCCGCCGAGACCAACGCCCACAAGGTCATGAGCGGGCCCGTGCCGGTGGCCCGCGCCGTCGACGGACATGACCACGGGCACAGCGAGGCGGACGGGCACGACCACGGGCACGGCGAGGTGCACCGCTCGGCCGACCCGGACGCCGTACAGCGTCTGGTGGGCTTCGAGGTGGAGCTGAGCGTGCCGAGCTTCGGTGAGCACCCCACGACGGGGCTGAACCCGGTCGACGGGCGGGAGCCCGCCCCGGAGCTCGGCGCGTTCTTCCACGGCGGATTCCCCTACGCGGCCACCGTGATGACCGAAGAGAACCTGACCATCCTCACCGACCACAACTCGCTCTCCCGCCGGGTCAGCGTCCTGCACATGGTGCTCGCCGGGCTGACCGGGTCCGACGGGAACCCCGTCGCGACCGGGAACCTCGCCTCCGCGATGAGCAACCTCGAGTACGTCACCGCGCCGTTCGACGAGATGGCGCCGGGGTCCGACGCCGCGGTCAAGAAGGTCGCCGAACGCATCGACGAGCACGTCAACGCGATCTTCCAGCGGGACCCGGTGCGCAACCTCTTCCCCGTGCCGGGTTCGCCCATGGCCGGGACCGGCACCCCGCTGGCCGCCCTGAGAGCGTGGCTGGGCCCGGAACTGTTCGACCACCCCAAGGTGCAGACAGCCATCAGGGCCTTCCAGTCCGACATCAAGGCGGAGATGTACCTCCAGGCCACCCTCGGCGTGCTGCCGTCCGGGATGCCGTCGCTCTACAGCTTCCAGGCCAACGACGTCAGCCACGACTCCCGGCGGGCAGCCGGCAAGGAGCACATCGCCGACGGCTGGCGCGACGCCGCCGCCGCCGTCAACCGCTCAGTGCAACGGCTGCGTTCCGATGTCGTGCCGAAGCTCGTGCCCGACCTGGGGGCCGGCGACCAGGAGGCCCTGACCGGCACCCTCGCGCTCGGCCTGTCCTATGCCATCGGCTCGGCGATGATCGAGGCCGGGGTGCGCGGGCCGACCGCCTCCACGAAGAACGCCGTGCCGTTCCTGCTCAAGCTGGCCAATCTCGGGACCATCCGGAAGCAGGCCACCACCGACACGCTGCGCGCGAAGGACATCGCGCCGGAGGTGATCGGCGAACTCGCCACGTGGATGCACAGCCAGATCCCCGAGACCGGTGTCGGGCACTGGGAAAAGCTTCTGGACAAGTACCCGGACAACACGCCGAACCCGGCCGGGCCGGCGTACGGCCACGGGCACACCGGCGTCCAGAACACCGCGGGCATGCTGCACAGCCTGCTCAACGGCGACGAGACCTTCCCGGTGATCGCGCCCGGCAAGGCACTGCCGAAGGCGGACGAGCCCAATGCCGCGATCGTGCCGCACATCGGTGGCCAGAAGGGGGCGCCCCTCGAGATGCGCTGGCTGACCAAGCGGGCCAACAGCCCCGGAGAGCTGTGGGGCATGTTCAAGACGATCATGGACGAGGCCCGCAAGGCCAACCTGGCGACGGTCCCCACGGCACAGAGCAAGCAGATCTGGGAGGCCGCCACCGACCTGGGGGCGGCGCCCGCCGCGGGACGGCGGGGGGCGCACCAAGCCGAGCTCATGGAGATGTGACGACGCGCGGTGCCCTCGTCAGGCGCCCACGGCGTCCGCCATGTACGGGCCGAACTCGCCCTCCAGGACCAGCCGTCCGAGCTTGCGGTACTCCTGCGCGACCGCCGTCACCACCTGCCGCATGGTGAGCGGGCCGCCGGACTCCGCGGCGAGGTAGGCCGCGGTGACCGCGCAGGCCCGGATGGAACCGCCGGCGAGTTCGAAGCGGTCCGCGCAGAAGGCGAGGTCCAGGTCGTCGGCGCGGGGCAGCCGGTCGCCCAGGCACCGGTCCCACAGGGCGAGGCGGTGGCCGGCGTCGGGCACGGGGAAGTCCGCGACCACGTCCAGGCGGCGGGTGAACGCCTCGTCCAGGTTGGCCCGCAGGTTGGTGGTGAGCACCGCGATGCCGTCGAACGACTCCATGCGCTGGAGCAGGTACGCCGACTCGATGTTGGCGTGCCGGTCGTGGGCGTCCTTCACCTCCGAGCGCTTGCCGAAGATCGCGTCGGCCTCGTCGAAGAGCAGCACCGCGTTGACCGCGGACGCCTCGGTGAAGATCCGCTCCAGGTTCTTCTCGGTCTCGCCGATGTACTTGTCCACAACTGTGGACAGGTCCACCACATACAGATCCATGCCGAGGTCCGCCGCGACGACCTCCGCGGACATGGTCTTGCCGGTGCCGGACTCGCCCGCGAACAGCGCGATCACACCGCGTCCCCGACCGCCGCCGGGCCGCATCCCCCACTGCCCGAGCACCTGCTCGCGGTGACGGGCACGCAGCGCGAGTTCCCGCAGTCGCCGGTGGGTGGTCGGCGGAAGCACCAGATCGTCCCACCCGACACCCGGCTCCACCCGCCGCGCCAGCCGGTCCAACCCCGCCCCGTTCTGCGCGCGTACGGCGGCCCGCACATCCTCGGGACGCACCGCACGGCCCGCGAGCGCAGCCGTACGCACCGCCACATCAGCGGCCCGACGCAACTGCCCGGCATCCAGCCGATGCGCGGCAACGGCCAACGCCAACTCCTCGACACCACCGGTCACGACGCCGTCCCCGGCAGCTCGGGCGAACGCACCGGCCTCACTGACCGTGGCGCCATCCGCGGCAGCCCAGGCGGACGTACGGGCGTCGCTGGCCGTCGCGCCATCTCCGGCAGCTCGGGCAAGTGCGGCGGCGGCGCCCGTCGCGGGACCGTCGCCAGCGACCCGCGTCGGGTGGCCGGTCGTGGGACTGTCGCCGGCGGTCCGAGGGAACTCGTCGACGCCTCCGGTCATCGAGCCGTTGCCGGCCGCGCGTTCCAGGGCGTGGCGCCAGCGTGTGGCCTGGCGTTCGGGGGTGGGGGCCGGGACGGTGAGGACGACGGGGGTGTCGGCTGCCCACTCCGGGGCCCAGCCGCCGGTGCCGTGGGTGAAGAGGGGGATGCCGCGCAGGGCAGCGCACAACGTCCAGAGCGTGCGGGCCCGTTCGGCGGGTTCCGCGGGCAGCGACTCCAGTGGGCCGAGGACGACCCCGGCGCCGGTCAGACGGGCTTCGCGGGCGGTCGCCCGGGCCAGCTCCGGCACCTCGGCCGGGCGCCGGGCGAGGGCCACCGCGTCCAGGGCGAGCGGGCGCAGCCCGGCCGCGTGCAGGGCGGCGGCGGCGAGTCCCTCGGCGTCGCCGCCACGGCTGCGCAGATGGACGAGACCGACGCCGGTCAGGGCCGCGGCGGCCGTCAGCTCGACGTCCGCCTCCTCCGCGGTCGGGTCCTCCCGTGCCTCGCCGAGCACCCCGGCGAGGCGGGCGTCCGGCCGCGCGCTGCCCAGCAGATGCCCGGTGACCCGGTCGGGGACCACCAAGACCCGGGACAGCGGCGGCCGCTCCGGCTCGGTGACCTCCACCAGACCGCCCTCGATCAGCGGCGCCCCGGGGGCGAGCCGGAACCGGTCGGGACCCGCGCCGGTGAGCCCGCACAGCGCCAGGGCGAGCCCGACCGTGGGCCGGCGGCGTGTCAGGTCGTCGTTGAGATAGCCGTAGAGCCGCTCGAACCGCGCGTCCAGGTCCGGCGCCACCGCGACCAGGAGCAGGTCCAGATCGAGGGGGGACAGGCCGAACCGCCGGGCCAGTCCGTCGAGTACGGAACCGGCCGGCGGCTGCCAGGGCTCCTCCCCGGGTACGTCGAGACCACCCGGCTCGTCCAGGATCCGCGCCGCCGCCTCGGGCGTGAGGTACTGCCCCCGGTACGGATCGTCGGGATCCGGATCCCCGGCCCGCCGCACCCCCACCGCATGCCGCACCCGCTCCTCGACCGCCCGAAGTCGCGTCCACAGGGGGTCGACGGCGGCGTCGGACACGACGTCCGGTTCGACTGTGTACGTCACGGCTGGCGGTCCCCCCGCCGGCGCCGGGCCGGGGCCTCGCCCCGTTCACGTGGGCCGGCGAAGCCGTTCGGGCCGGGGTCGCTGACCTCCTTGTAGCGCAACCGGCGGCCCGGCGTCGCTTCCTCGCCCTCGCGGGCGGCGGCGGAGCGGACGACGAGGCCCTCGGTGACCGGCGGCGCGGTGACCCTGCTGATACCGGCGAGCGGTGCGCGCACGCGCAGGCCGAGCGAGGCCTTCAGCTCACCGCCGAGCGCCGACCACACATCGGACGCGGCCGGTGCGTCGAGCGCCGACCCGCCGGCGTCCAGCCATACCTTCAGGCCGAGTTCGGCGAGCGTCCCGGTGAGCAGCCGCTCGGGCACCGTGTCCGTGCCCACCAGCGTGGCGAGCACCTGCGAGAGCAGCCGGTGCTCGTCCTGCGGCCGGCTCGTCCACGCCGTGACCATGTACGACAGCCAGAACCAGCGCGGCGGGGAGCGCCGCGCCACCACGTACCCGTCCTCGTCGTACACCTCCCCGGCGCCGGCGCCCCGCCGGGCGGCGTCCTCGCGGATGTCGTACAGGAAGACGCAGACCGTCGGGGCGCTGCGCCGCGCCGCCCAGTCCCGGGTGGGGGCGTCGAAGACGACCTCGACGCCCGATGCCTCCAGGCCGGACTCGCCGAGCAGCCGCCGCAGCCCCTCGTCGACCTCGTGGATCACCGGCGGGTCACCTCGTCGGGCGGCTGCACACTGCCGCTGACCACCAGGAAGTCGGTCTTCACCGGCGAGAACCCGGGACCCCTGGCGGTGATGGTGCGCGGTCCGGTCTGGTCCTTGGCGAGGATGAGCAGCTGGCCGATGAACGTGCCGTCCCGCTTCGGAATGGTCGGCGCTGCCGCCGCGGTGATCCCCGGGTTCCACTTGAACCGCACCGGCACGCCCGGCGGGAAGTCCTTGCCGCGCACCGAGGTGACGAAGCCGGGCTTGCCGATCTCCGGCACCGCGATGATGCGCGGCTGCAGGATCCGCACCCGCTCCCGGGCGGTGTTGTCGTTCCGGTTGGCGTCCGTCCCGGTGGTGGTGAGGATGCCGACCGCCTGGCCCGTCGTCGCCTTCTTGGGGCTGAGGACCACCCGTACGACCGTGCTCGCGCCCGGCCTCAGGTCCGGCAGCGCACACACCCAGGAGGCGTCACAGCCCGCCGGCGGCCCGCTGTTCGCGATGCCCCTGGGCAGGCCGATCTTCAGCCGCAGCCCGGTCGCCAGCGCGTTGCGGCCGTTGCGCACGGTGTATGTCACCACGACGCGCCCGCCCACATAGCCGGGGTTCGGCTGGGCGTTGACGCGCACACCGGGTCCGGCCTTCGGCTCCTCGGGCTCCTGCGGCACGGTGGGCGGCGTGGAGGTGGGCGGCCCGCTGGTGGGCGGCGCCGGGGTCGGGGTGGGCGTCGGGGTCGGAGTGGGGCTCGGGCTCGGCGGGGGCGGCTCCTCCTCGACCACCGGCACGACGGTCCGGCCCGTGTTGTCGGTGGGCTCCGGATCGAGGACCGTACCGGTGACCGACCAGTCGATCGGCGCGTCGCCGGGCGTGACTCCGGTGAGGGTGACCTCCACCGGCACGGTCGTGCCGGGCTCCACCACGCCGACGTTGCACTGGAGGGAGGCGGCGTCGCAGGTGTCCCCGGGATAGGTGATCCCGGTGATCTGCACGCCGGGCGGCGGGGCGACGGTCAGGGTGGTGCCGGGCGAGGCGGCGGGGCCGTTGTTGATCACGTCGACGGTGACCGTACTGGAGTCGCCGACGGTGACCTCCGGCGTGGTCCCGGGCGCCTCAAGCGCGAGGTCCACGGACTGCTGGACGGCGGGTTCCTTCTGCCGGCCCGGGAAATCGGCGGTGAGCGGGGTGATCTCGCCGGACTCGACGTTCAGGACGCTCAGCTTCTCGGGGCTGTTGACCGCGACCTCGGCACGCGAGCTGAACACCAGGCTCTTGCCGTCGGCCGTCCAGGCGGCGTCGCGCGGCTGGAACGGGCCGGTGGCCGAGGTGTCCGGCAGCTCCCGGCCGCAGGCGCCGGGCAGGTCGATGAGGGAGGCGGGCAGCAGCACCTGGCAGTCGTCACCCGACAGGGACGTCAGGAGCAGACCGTTCTGCTCGTCGACCGCGCCGCCGCCGTTCTTGCGGTTGTAGGCGATGCTGAGCCCGTCCGGCGAGAACGCCGGGCTGTCGTCGATGACTTCGCAGTCCCCCGGGCAGTTCTCGGCGCTCAGGTCGGTCTGCCGGCCCAGGTTGTTCACCGGCACGGTCCAGATGTGCTTGTTGCCGCCGCCCCCGTTGATCTCCATGTTGCGGGTGAAGGCGAGGGTGGTGCCGTCGGAGGACCAGGTGGGCTGGGCGTCCTGGCCCTGGAGCTGCCCGGCCGGCGGGGTGATCTCTCCGGTGATCGCGCCGGTGGCCGCGTCGGCGATGAGGATGCGGCTGGCGCCCGCGGCGTCACCGACGCCGCCCGGCGAAGTCCGGGTGAAGGCGAGGAACTTGCCGTCCGGGGAGAACGTCGGGTCGGTGTCCCAGTCCCCCGCGGCGCGTCCGGCGAGCGGCATGGGCGCCGCGTTGGCGCCGTCGGCGTCCACCATCCAGATCCGCTCGACCCGCTGGCCGTCCACGGTCTCGAAGCGGGTGACGACGATCCGGCGGCCGTCGGGCGTGTAGTTCTGCCGCTCGGTCCACGGGTCGAACCCGTCCCTGGGCTGGAACAGCGGGTCCTTGGCGGGATCGGTGTTGGTGTCGGCCTCCGGGTCCTCGTTGAGGATCGTCAGCCCCAGGTCGCGCGGGTCGGACCCGTCCATCCGGGCGTCCTGCAGCGTCACCACGTGCGCGCCGGAGAGCGTGTCGGTACGGGTTCCGGGGTCGTCCGCCGTGGTGCGCTCCACCACCACTCCGCCGCCGTCGTTCGAGCCGAGCCAGGTGGGCGAGAGGACTTCCCGGTCCTCGTTGAGCACCAGGGGAGGTTCCACGTTGGGGTCCTCGCCGGCGTGCGCGGGGAACGTGAACACGTGGTCGTAGTTGCCCTCGCAGGTGCAGGTGATCTCGGGGCTAAGGAACACCACCCCGTTCCCGTCGGGCTTCCACGCTGCCGCGTGGGCACGCCAGTTGGCAAACCTGCCCGCGAACAGCGGCTCGTCGCTGGTCCCGTTCGTGATCCGCAGCGTGGGCCGGGGCTGCCCGTCGACGGTGGCCGTGGCGGTGTACGCGATCCAGTCCCGGTTGACGTCGTCGTTCACCGGGTTCCACGCCGGCTCGGTGGCGGCGCCGTTCGCGGGATCGGTGACCCGCGTCTCGGTGCCGCCCGCCAGGGACCGTACGTAGATCTGCGCTCCGGCAGACGCGTCGCTGTCGCTGGAGTACGCGATCCGCTGCCCGTCCGGGGAAACGGCCGGGTCCTGTTCGTTCGCGGGGGTGTCGGTGAGCCGCGTCGGGTCGCCGGTGCCGTCGGTGCGCACCTGCCACAGGTCGCGCTGCGTCCCGCCGCCGGCGCCGCCCGCCTCGGCGGAGTCGAACAGCACGGTCTGGCCGTCCGGGGTCAGTTGGGGGTGCGCCGCGTCCATGCCGCTGGTGAGCTTGCGTACGGAACCGTCGGCGGCCCGCAGATAGATCTGCGGGTTCTTCTCGTCGCGGCGGCTCGCGAAGACCAGCTGGTCGCCGACGGCGGACGGCTGGGTGTCGTAGTGGGCCGGGCCCGCCCCGAACAGCGGTGCGCTGACGTTGTCCTTGGGGTCGGAGGTGGTGGAGGTGACCCTGCCGAGACTGCGGTGCCGGGTACCGGCGTACGCGACGCGGGTGTCCGCGGCGTCGGCCACCGCCCTCGCCTGCGGCTCGGCGCTGCCCGGTCCCGCGGCCGCCGTCACCCCGAGCAGTGGGATCAGCAGGAGCAGCGACATCCCGAGTCTCCCCAGGCGGTACCGCCCGCCGGAGCCAGCGGTTTCCATCAGGGTCCCCTTCGCAGTCTGGATGCGGCATCTGGATGTGCCCCTGCCACCCTGCACCGCCCCCGTGCGGGGCGGCAGGGCGGCGGGGACGTACCCGGGGGAAACGTGGGGTGCGCTTTCGGGCAGTGCCGGGTTCCCGGAGGTCGCCGGACGGGGTGCGGACGAACCCGTCGCCCCGTACGCCGGACCCGTTGGCCGGACCAACCAGTCGGCCGGCCCGTCAGATCAGCCCGTTGCGCAGGGCGTAGCCCACCGCGTGGGCCCGGTTGCGCAGTTGCAGTCGCGTGATGATCTCGTGCAGGACGTTCTTGACGGTCCGCTCGGAGTACGCGGTCTTGCGCGCGATCTCCGCCGTGTCCAGGCCCTCCGACACCAGGCGCAGCATGTCCGCCTCGCGCGTGGTCAGCGTGGACAGGGACAGGCTCCCGGGGTCGAGTGCCGAGCGCTGGAGGTTGCCCACGTGGGACAGCAGCTTGCCGAGCAGGTCACCGGGCAGCACTCCCTCTCCGTTGGCTATCGCCAGGACCAGGCGCAGGAGCTGGTCCTGCTCGGCCTCGGCGCGCCGCAGCACCGCCGCCACTCCGCACTCGATGACGCGTTGCAGCGCGCCGGGTCCGAGCGTGCCTATCACCAGGCCGGTGCGGGTGGCCTTGTTGTGCCGCAGCCGGTGCAGCAGGGCGACCACGTCGTCACCGACGTGGTCGACGACCACCAGCGACACCTCGGCCCGTTCCGCGTCGGCGTCGTCGACCAGGTCGACCTCGGGGCGCTGGCGTAACTGCTGGACGATGCCGACGCGCAGCACCGGATCGGCGGCGTAGACGGCGACGGTCACCCGGTTCCGGCGGTCGGCTCTGGACGCCCGGTGGGCAGCCTTTGCCTGGGCGGGCTCACGTGACGTGGTCTCGGACATGGCAGGGCTGGTCTCCTGTGCACATAACATCAGTTGTTACCTGTTCCCGGGTTCGTGGGGGCAAAGGTGGTACAGGACGAGGCGACCACCACAAGGCGGCGCACGGGAACCGGCGCGCCACATTAACGAGCTACCGTTACAAGGGAGTTGACATTGGCTTGCCGGGCAGCGTGACTGCCCGTGCATTGCCCTCGCGTTCCTCGTGGAACTCCGGAGCGCACTTCTACCGTGGTGGCGTGACGCCTTCTGCAGCCTCTTCCGGCCCGGGTGCGCCCGGCCTCGACATTCCGGCCGTGACGGTGACGCCGGGCGAGATCGCCACGACCACTCTGACCGTCCGCAACGACAGCGACATCGTCGAGGCGTACAACCTGGAGGTCGTCGGGGACTGTGCCCCCTGGACCACCGTGGAACCGGCCCGGGTCTCGCTCTATCCCGGCACCTCCGAAACGGTGACGCTCCGTCTGGCCCCGCCGCGCTCCCCGGAGATCCGGGCCGGCGAGAAGCCCCTCGGTGTGCGGGTCCTGCCGACCGAACACCCCGAGTCGGTGCGGGTCCTCGAAACGACCGTGCACATCGAGGCGTTCCACGAACTGCAGACCGAGCTGGCCCCGCGCCGACGCCGCGGCTGGCTGCGCGGCCGCTACAAGCTGGCGGTGCGCAACCAGGGCAACACCCCGGTGCAGGTGGGCTTCACGCCCGGTCAGGCGGGCGAGGAGCTCGGGTTCGCCTTCACCCCGGCGCAGCCGAAGCTGGAGCCCGGCGAGTCGACCGAGGTCGGCCTGCGGGTCCGTACGGCCAAACCGGTGTGGTTCG
Organism: Streptomyces sp. 4N124; assembly: GCF_052245395.1. Classification (NCBI taxonomy): domain Bacteria; kingdom Bacillati; phylum Actinomycetota; class Actinomycetes; order Kitasatosporales; family Streptomycetaceae; genus Streptomyces; species Streptomyces sp. 4N124. The sequence goes on along the minus strand of NZ_JBQQBS010000034.1, from coordinate 93,933 downwards.
GCGCCCCGGTGGTGTGGCCGTTCACGGTGGACACCGCCGAGACCGGTGACCAGGACGGGGACGAGGAGCGGCCCCGGTGGGACGAGCCCGCCGCCCCGCCGCCGCTGGAAGCGGAGTTCGTCCAGATCCCGATCTTCCCCCGCTGGCTGCTGATTCTGCTGGCGGCGCTGCTCGCGCTGCTGCTCGCCTGGTTCGCACTGGTACGTCCGGTGGTGAAGAGCGCCGCCAAGGAGGCCGCCGAGGAGGCGGTCCAGCCGCGCCCCACGCCCGCGGGCGAGCAGACTCCGGGCGCCGGCGGCGGAGCGAACCCCCAGCCGGGCGGCCAGGAGTCCGGGGCATCGGCCGGATCGGGCGGTGGCGGTGGCGGCGGCGAGGGCGCCACGGGCGAGGACGGCGTCACGGGCACCAGCGGCCAGCACTCGGAGACCATCGACGTGGAGCTGGCCGCCGGGGAGACCAAGTCCAAGTCCTACAAGGTGCCGAAGGACAGCGTCTTCGGGGTCACGGACGCCGTCGTCGCCAATTTCCAGGGCGACGAAGGGGTCTTGACCTTCAACTTCGGCGACCGCAAAATCACCACCATCGCGCTGGAGACCTTCCGTAACCAGGACTACCACTGGGTGACCCCTATCAAGATCGCCGAGAACGACACCGTGACGATCAGCGTGACGTGCGCCAAGCCTGGTACGCCGGCGACCGGTCGTCAGGCTCAGGGGTGCCACGAGGTCCTGAACGTGAGCGGAATTCTCAGCAGCACCAAGCAGTGAACCGGACCCCCCGATTCACAGACATTGTGGGTCGGTCCCGGCGTTCTCTGTAAAGAGTGGGATCTTCATCCGACCGGAAATGACCAACCCGGGTCCGAAACAGGACCCGGGTTACGTCCGTTCGGTCAGGCCGGTCCGCTGCGGCGCCCGTTCTCGGCCCGTTCCGCTCCCAGGCGGGCGAAGTACTCGATGAGTTCGGGGTGGTCGACGGCGGCCGGGTCGGCGACCTGCGCCATGGGCACGCCCTGCAGCAGCCGCTTGACGGGGACTTCCATCTTCTTGCCGGTACGGGTGTGCGGGATGCCGGGGACTTCGAGGATCTCGTCGGGAACGTGCCGCGGGGAGGCACCCGTTCGGACGGCGTCGCGGATCATGTCGCACAGGGCGTCGTCGAGGGTCACCCCGGCCGCCAGGACCACGAACAGCGGCATCCAATAGCCGCCGTCCGGCTCTTCCGCGCCGATGACCAGCGCCTCCGCGATCTCCGGCAGCCGCTCGACGACGTCGTGGATGTCGGCGCTGCCCAGCCGTACGCCATTGCGGTTCAGCGTGGAGTCGGAACGCCCGTGCACGATCACCGACCCATGACCCGTGACCGTGATCCAGTCGCCGTGCCGCCACACACCGGCGTACGCCGAGAAATAGGCGTCCCGGTAACGGCTGCCGTCGGGGTCGTTCCAGAAGTACAGCGGCATCGACGGCATGGGCCGGGTGACGACCAGCTCACCGACCTGGTCGACGACCGGCACGCCCTCGGAGTCGTACGCGGCGAGCGCCACGCCGAGATGGGGCGCGGACAACTCACCGGCCCACACGGGCGTGTTCGGGGCGCCGCCCGCGAAGCCGGACACGACATCCGTGCCGCCGCTGACGGAGACCAACTGGACCCGCTCCCCCAGATGCTCGCCGACCCACGGGTAGGCGGAGGCGGGCAGCGCGGAGCCAGTGCAGCCGATCTCACGGACCGCCGACAGGTCGTACACGGACGGGTCGATGCCGAACTTGGCCATGCCCAGCAGGTATTGGGGGCTGGCGCCGAAGAGCGTGACGCGGTGGCGAGCGGCCAGCTCCCACAGGATGCCGGGCTGAGTGAGCGGGGCGGGACTGCCGTCGTACGTACAAGTAGTGGCCCCGGTCAGCAGGGTGGAGACGACCAGGTTCCACATCATCCAGTGGGTGGTGGTGTACCACAGCAGACGGTCGCCGGGGCCCAGGTCGGACTGGAGGCCGAGGGTCTTGAGGTGTTCCAGCAGGACCCCGCCGTGGCCGTGCACGATGCCCTTGGGCAGCCCGGTCGTACCGGAGGAGAACACGACCCACAGCGGATGGTCGAACGGCACGGGCGTGCAGGTGAGGTGCTCGGTACGGGTGGCCGCTTCCTCCCAGGGCACGAAGAGCGCCGACGAGATCCCCGACGGCCACGGCAGACCCACGTGGTCGACGAGCAGCATCGCCTTCAAGGTCGGCAGCGCACGGGCCAGTTCGAGAGCCGCGTCCCGTCGGTCATGAGTGACCCCGTTGAACAGATAACCGTCCGCCGCGATCAGGACCGTCGGTTCGAGCTGCGCGAACCGATCGGTGGCCGCCGCGGGCGCGTAGTCCTGCCCGCACACCGACCACACGGCACCGAGGCTCGCGGCGGCCAGGAACGCGACGATCGCATGAGGCGTGTTGGGCAGATAGCCGACCACCCGGTCCCCCTGTCCGACGCCGAGATCCCGCAGCGTCGCGGCGACGGACGCGACCTGGCCGCGCAGCCGCTCCCCGGACACGTCGTACCCGCCGCCGGTCTCGTCCAGCGCTACGACCGCCGTCTCGTCGTCGGCCAGGTTGCGCAGGGCGTGGTGGGCATAGTTGAGGGTGGCCCCGGTGAACCAGCGGGCGCCCGGCATCCGCTCCTCCGCCAGCACCTCGTCGTACGGAGTGTCCGCGTCGACGTCGAAGTACTCCCACACCGCACCCCAGAAGCCCTCCAGATCGGTGACCGACCAGTGGTGCAGGGCGTCGTAGTCGGCGGAGTCCAGCCCGTTGCGCCGGGCGAAGTCCGCGATCCGGCTGCGCGCGGCGGATTCAGGGTCGGGGGTCCAGAAGGGTTCTGCGTACGGCGTGGTCATCGCGCGGGGCTCCTCAACAAGGGCTCGGGTGCGGGTGGTTCGGCGGATCGGCGGCTGGTGCACAGCAGGGGCGCCCAGGCGACGGCGCCCGTGAAGCCGCCGCCACCGCGTGGCAGGACATCCATGACGACACGATCGGGGCGCAGCAGGACCGCATCGGCACGCCCGGCCCGCAACCAGTTCACGAGCGTGCCGTCGTCACCGGCGTCCCGCACGTCGACGACCCGGGCACCGAGCGCTTCGGCGAGCGCATGCGGCGAGGGCGGCAGCGGCCCTGCGGTCAGCACGGCGAAGGAGTCCCCGAGCAGGTCGTCCAGCCGGACCTGCCCGCCCTCGACCGTCATCCGGGGCTGCGGACAGAACGTCCCGCCGAGCCGACTGCGACGTATCAACGGGCCGGCGGGCAGCGGCCGGCCGAGATCCCGCCCGGCCATCCCCGTCACCCCGGGTATACGACAGGCGGCACCCACGGCCGTACGACGCAGGGCGGCCGCGCGGTCCTGACCACCGGTCATCGCCCACCCGGTGGCGACGGCGAGACGGATGAGCTGACGGGCGTGCGGCTTGCGTTCCCGCTCATAGGTGTCCAACAGCCGTTCATCAGCGCCCTGTTGGAGAACACGGGCGAGCTTCCAGGTCAGATTGTGGGCGTCCCGCATCCCGGCACACAGACCCTGCCCGACGAACGGCGGCGTGAGATGCGCGGCGTCACCGAGCAGAAAGACCCGCCCCCCGCGCCAACGGTCGGCGACTCGGGCCCGGAAGGTGTACTGCGCCTGCCGGATGACATGGAAATCCTGGCCAGAGATGTCGACCCAGGGCGCGAACAGCTCACGCAGCAGCCCCTCGTCGAGTTCCTCCCCCTCCCGCAGCCGGAACTCCCAGCGGTAGCGATCCTCACCGACCCGCATGAAGGTCGCCGGGCGCTCCGGATCGCAGACCTGGTCGACGCCTTCCCAACAGCGGACGGCGGCCTTCGTCGTCACGTCGATGACGGTCCAGCTCTCCTCGAACCGCAGGTCCTCCCACTCCGCCCCGATGGCGTCGCGGGTGAGGCTGCCCGCGCCGTCGCAGCCGAGGACGGCATCCGCGAGCAGCAGGTGCTCACCCTCGTCGTCGCGATACGTCACACGGACCGGCCTGTCCGCACCCTGCTCGACCGCCGTCACCTCCACCCCGCCCAGCAGCTCGCATTCCGGCCGACGGGCGAGCGCCTCGCGCAGCAGCCGTTCCAACTCGGGCTGGTCGAACATGCTGGTCTGCGGGAAGCCGTGGTGGCCGTGCGGCAAGCGCCGGAACTCGGCGATCACCCGGTGGCGGGCGTCCAGCAGACGCAGTCCGCGCGCGGGACGGGCGATGGCGGCGAACTCGTCGGCGATTCCAGCGGCTTGGAGGATCCTGCGGACCTCGTCGTCGGTGGCGACGGCGCGGGGCAGGGGGTAGACGTCCAGGTGGCGCTCGAGGACGACGGTACGCACCCCGCGCCGGGCGAGCAGGAGGGCGGCGGTCACGCCCACGGGCCCGGCTCCGACGATCACGACCGGCACGTACTCGGCGGAGTCCGGTCTTGCGGCTTGTTCGGCGCTCATGTGCGGCTCACTTCGGGTCTCAGCGCGTGTCGGCCACGGGCGTGCGCTGCTCGCCCAGGTCGATCCGGCCGTCCGGGGTGGCGATGGTGGCGGTAATGACGTCGCCCTGGTGCAGATAGCGGGGGTTCTTGGCCTGGGTCTTGAAGAACGCCTTCCACTTCACCGCGGGGGGCAGCAGCGCGCCGATCTTCTCCACCGGCTTCGGCGGCGCCTTGAGGGCCGTGCCGCCGGGAGTGCCGGTCAGCAGCAGGTCGCCGGGGTCGAGGGTCTGGAAGCGGGCGAGCAGCGTCAGCGCCTGCGCCGGGCGAACGATCATGTCGGCGAGGGTGCGGTCCTGGCGCAGCTCGCCGTTGACGCTCAACTTCAGCCGCAGATCCAGCAGATGGGCGAAGTCCTCCGCCTCCAGCAGAGCCAGGTACGGCCCGGTCGGCGTGAACGTCGGGTACGACTTGCTCTCGTAGAACTGCGTCTTCGTCAGCTGCACATCCCGCGCGCTGACGTCATTGGTGACGACGAGCCCAGCGACGTACGACGGCAGATCCCGCTCCTCGACGACGGCGCCGATCGGCAGCGGCGCCCCCATCACAAGGCCCAACTCGACCTCGTAGTCCAGGAACTGCACATGCGAGGGCCGGACGATGACGTCCCCCGGACCGCTGACAGAACCCGACGCCTTGCGGAAGAAGGCGGGCGGTATGTCACCGGTGAAGCCGGAATCACGGGCGTGGCTGCGGTAGTTGACCATCTGGGCCACGACCCGGCAGGGCGTGGTGACCGGAGAGAGGGCAACCAGGTCGGCGACAGGCGTGCCCGCTTCACCCGACAGCGCAGCCTCCCGTACGGCATCGCGATCGGCGATCAGCTCGGCGGTGGTGACGGCCTTCGTGTCGACGGCGACGGCCCGGTCACCCAGGACCACCCACCACCCCTCAGCAGTCCGCAGGACATTCGTGCTCATGAGTTCATCGCTTTCATCAGGCCCAGCAGACGCGCCGGATCGAGTTCGTTGTCGCCGCGCAGGGCCGTGAGGACCTCGCGGATCTTTGCGGGGGAAGGACTGGCGCCGAGGAAGTCACGGGTGACCGGCGGCCCCCACTGGGCCAGCCCGCTCGCCGACATCGGCGCCCAGCCCGGCTCGACGTCGCAGGAGAAGAGGTCGCCGTCGGCGAAGTGCTCCAGCATGAAGTGGTCGGGGTCGCGCCAGTAGTCGAAGAGCTGGCTGCCCTGGATGTGCCGACCGATGCCCCAACTGCGCTGATAGCCACGCTCGTTGAGGTACTCGCCGCCGGCGGCGATCGAGTCCAGGTCGGTGACCTGGTATGCGGAGTGGACGTACCCCGTGCCCGGCCCCAGGTGCATCGCCAGGGTGTGGTGATCGGCCGGCACGCCGCCCAGGTCGCAGCGGATGAACGCCATCGTCGGCCCGCGCTCGCGCTGCCCGTCCAGGAACAGGAAGTCGGACACGATCATCCCGAGGGTGTCCAGATACCAGTCCAGAGCGCGGCCGAACACCCGGGTCTCCAGCACCACATGACCCAGGCGCTGGATCCGGGACGGCTCGCGCGGTGGGCGCTGCGTGGCGTTCGTACGGCGGTGATCCGTACCGACGTTGAGCAGCAGCGGCTGCTGCTCGGGCAGCGGGGGGAGCTGCTCGGCGCAGTGCACCACCCGCACCGGGAAGCCGGACGGGTCGAGCAGGCCGATCGCCTTGCCCCCGCCGGGCACGTCCGCGTCCCGTACGGGCACCCCCGTCGCCCGCGCCAACCGGTCCAGGTCGGCCCGCTCGGCGGCGCGGAACGCCGGGCCGATGAACCGGGACGTCCGGCCGCGGCGGATGACCATGCAGGGCGAGCCCGCGAAGGTGCCGCGCAGCCACAACTCGTTCTCGGTGCGGGCGGCGATGCCGAAGCCGAAGTCACGGGCGAAGACCTCGGCCCGGTCCAGGTCGGGCTTCTCGAACTCCAGCCAGGCCAGGTCGGCCACCTTGATCAGGGGGTTCCGGGAGCGGCCGGGGTGCTCGCCGCGCAGGGCGCCCCGCTCACTGTGGAGGTCCTGGTGGGCCGTCCTGACGTCCATGTCTCCTCCGAGCAACATTGCCGTATTGATGAAATCATCAGCTTTGACAGAAGCGTCGTCAATAGCTTGCACGGAGAAAATGATGAATCCATCAGAACTGCGGCTGTGCTCGCTTCCGCGGCTACACTCGGCGCATGCCTACGTCAGCCCCGCCCAGCAACCGGTTCGAGCGGCGCCGCGCGGAGACCCGTAGGGCGCTCGTCCGCGCGGCCCGGCAGATCCTCGCCGAGACCGGGGACACCGGCGCCAGCATCCAGGCGATCGCCGAGCGCGCCGACGTCGGCTTCGGCTCCTTCTACAACCACTTCGAGTCCAAGACGGAGCTGTTCGAGGCGGCGGTGATCGACGCGCTGGAGGAGTTCGGCCGGACCTTCGACGACCGGCTGACCGGGATCGACGACCCCGCGGAACTGGTCGCGGGCGGCTTCCGGCTCAGCGCCCGTATGGCCGAGTCCCACCCGGAGCTGATGCAGGTGCTGCGCCTCCGCGGCCTCGGTCACCTCCACTCGGACAACGGCCTCGCCGTCCGGGCCCTGCGCGACCTCCGGGCCGGCATGGCCTCCGGCCGCTTCACCGCCCTGGACGCGACAGTCGCCCTGTCCGCACTCGGCGGCACCCTGCTGTCCCTGGTGGAACTCCGCTTCGCCCGCCCCGACCTGGACGGCGACGAGGCCGCGGCCGAACTCGCCGAGATGGTGCTGCGCATGCTGGGCGTACCACCGGACGACGCCCACGAGGTCGCCCGGCGACCATTGCCCGACCTGGCCTGACGGCTCTCACCCACTGTGGACGCCGTGGTACGGCGTCGCAGTCGCTTCCGCGCTGCGGGCCCGGCGGTCGTCAACGCCTTTCGCGTCGGATGCGGATGGTGAGGGCGATGACGGAGACAAGGAACCAGAAGGCACCGAAGGCCGAGTATCCGGCGAGGGTGGACAGGCTGCTCGTCGCCGAGGCGGACATGGCGGCGAAGGAGGTGCCGGCGAGGACGGACAGCCCGCCGCTGATGACCATGGGCCACTGGGCACCGACGACGCGTCGGCGCCGGACCGCCACGACGAGCTGGATCGCTCCGGAAAGGAGGGCCCAGATGCCGAACACGAGCAGGGCCGTCCCGACGGTGGAGAAGACGGCGGTGATCATCCCGGCGGCGGTGGCGAGGCCGAGAGCGATGTTGGCCGTACTGACGCGGTCCGTGGAGCCGGTGCCGGCCAGGCGACGCTCCAGGAGCGTGGCGATGACGTCCCACAGGGGATAGCTGACGAGCAGCACGGCCGCGATCGCTGTGGGCCTGTCCGTCGACACGAGCGAGGCGGAGGTCGTGCCGACGAGTGCCACCCAGATCAGGGAGAAGGCGGCTCGGATCAGGTGGAGCGATCGGAGCCCGGAGGGCGTCGTCGTGGTGGTGGTCGTGGTCGTGCTCGATGTCACGGTGGTCTGAGTCATCGGGTGTCCCGTTTTGTGATCGTGATGGTGTGAGACGGTCGCCTCGATGAGGAGTCTCAGCGGCCTCGGGAGGGGCCGCGTACTTCGCACGAAGTAGTTCTGCCATCCACTTCGAATCGAACGAGTTCCGCTGTCCCCCATCGCCCGTCCCCCATCGCTCGGACCGAGCCCGCCGTCTACATCGTTCGAAGTACACGGCCGCAGCACCCGTGGACGAGAATCGGGCCATGGTCAAGGCGCAGAAGAGTCAGGACGGGCCCTTGGCACCCCTGTGGGTCCGCCGCCCCGAGGCGCTGCACCTCGTCGCCTATGCGGTGGCCGCGCTGGCGTTCACCGGCCAGATCGTGGCGGTGATCCTGCGAGGGTCGGATGGGCCGACGGCCCTCTCCGTGCTCCTCGCCGGTGGCGGTGTCGCCCTCTCATGGTGGCGGCCGTGGGCAGGACTGGTCGTGGCGAGCGCGGCGTCCTTCGCCGTCACAGCGGTGGGCCACGATCCCCTGTCGGTGTGGATGATGGCGGTGCTCGTGCTGTTCTCGGTCACTCTCAGGGGGAAGCAGCCGCTGGTCGGAACCGGCATCGTGGCGGCGTTCTTCCTGGGGGCGTTCATGACGCTGGGAGGATTCCGTGGCGGCGCGATCGTGGGAGCCGCCGCGCTCTTCTCAGCCGTAGCGGGAGGTGCGACAGGGGCCGCGCTGCGCATCCATCGAGAGCACTGGCGCACCCTGGAGGAACGGGCCGACATCGCCATCGCCACCCGCGAGATCGAAGCCACCCGGCGGGTGACCGAGGAACGACTGCGCATCGCCCGGGACCTGCACGACGTCATCGGCCACCAGGTCGCCATGCTGAGCATGCATCTCGGTGCCGCGGAGATCGGGCTGCCCGAAGACGCTGAACCCTCCCGGCAGGCCCTCGTCTCAGCCAGGTCCAGCGCCCGCACCGTGGTCGTCGAAACGCAACGGATCCTCGCGCTCCTCCGCCTCGGAGACGACATCTCCGACGACGAGGCGCTCCGGCCGACCCCGGCCCTCAGCGGCCTGGAAAGCCTTGTCGCTTCTTTCGAGAGCATCGGCCTCGAAGTCCGGCCCTCCATCGACATCCCGACCGGTTTCGTGGAGCCCAGCGTCGGCGTGACGGTCTACCGGGTCGTTCAGGAGGCGCTCACGAACGCGTACCGGCATGGAGAGGGAGCGGCGACGGTGGATGTGCGCGAGCGGGACGGCAGAATCTGCGTCACGGTGGAGAACCGCGTCGGTCACTCACGGCGCGGCTCCGGCTCGGGCAGCGGACTCGGACTCGTGGGGATGCGTGAACGCGTCGAGTCCTCCAGCGGGCGGCTGACGATCGACAGTGACGACGGGCGATTCCGGGTCCATGCGGAGTTCAGCCCACTGGGAGCCGCCGTATGACGACGCGGATTCTGATCGTCGACGACCAGGCCGAGATCAGGGCCGGCATCAAAGCGATGCTCAGGCTCGACCCGAGTCTCGTTGTCGCGGGTGATCTGTCCGACGGACTCCAGGTCGTCCCCTTCCTCCGGGATCACCTCGTCGACCTGGTCCTGATGGACATCCGGATGCCCGGCATCGACGGTGTCGAAGCCACCCGCCGGATCCGCAAGGAGCACCCACCCGAAAAGCTGCGGGTGATCGTGCTGACCACTTTTGACCAGGACGACATCGTTCTCGCCGCCCTTCGCGCGGGCGCCAACGGTTTCCTGAGCAAGACCGTGAGCCCCGCCGAACTCGTCGCCGGAATCACCGAGGTCGTCGGCGGTGGCGGTGCGCTGTCGGCCGCCGCGACGGCCGCGCTCATCGGTCACATGACCGACAGTCCGCCCCCGGTGATCGACCAGGAACTGCTACGACGCTTCGACGCGCTGACCCCCAGGGAGCGGGACGTGGTCGTCCTCGTCGCGAGCGGTCTCGGCAACGACGAGATCGCGGCCCAGATGTCCGTGTCGCCGTTCACCGTGAAGACGCACGCGGTACGCGCCATGACGAAGGTCGGCGCACGAGATCGGGCGCAACTCGTCTCCTTCACCTTCCGGGCCGGCCTCTACCCGACATGACACGTCCAGGCGGTGACACCTCCCCGCCCCGGACAGCCATCCCGGCATTCCGCTTACGCCGCCGGACGCCGCAGCGTCCCTTTCTCGCCATCGTCAAGCCCCCTCGCGTCAACGCGGTGTGTCCGGATTGTTGCCGAGAGCGCCGCCGAATCGTTTCGGCGGGCTGAGATTCCGTTTCCGTGGTGATGCGATTACGCCAGTGTGAGGGGGGTGGCGTAGTGTGGCTGTCCTATTAACTGTCCAATACTGACCCTGAGTTGACGGTTACTTCGCGCTGCGCGCCGTGTGTCCGAGCTGGTTGATCGAGAGGACTCCGATGCCCGAATCCCCGACCTATGCAGTGCGCTCGGAGCCCGACCGGGCGGGTGCCACGGGCTCGGCACGGAACAGGCATGCCAGGCCGCCGGCTCAGGACACGCCGAGTGATTCGGCCACACTGTCCCGGACGGTCCGTCTCGCCGTCCTTCCCGCGGCCCTCATGGCGGTCCTCGCCGCCGCGCTGATCGTCTTCGTACTGCTCACCCAGGACGGCACCGCGGACGGCACCACCTGGTCCGTGCTGACCGCCGGCGCCGTGCTCGGCTGCGGAGTGCTGGCCGGTGCGGTACGGGCCGGGCGAGCCGAGGCCCGGAACGTGTCACGGGAGTACGCGCCGCTGCGTCGCGCCGTCGCCGAGGGCCAGGCCGCGCTGCGGGGCACGCTGCAACGCCTGGAGCGGGGCGAGCCGTTGGAGCAGCTGGCTCCGTTCGCGCAGGCCGGCCCGCCGCCCGCCGACCCGGTCGACCGGCTCGCGTACGAGATCCGCGTCGGCACCTGGCAGGCCTGCACGGCCCTGGCCCAGTCGGCCCAGCTCCCCCGCGGCAGCGCGCCGGACAGCGAGGAGCGCGTCGAGGTCTTCGTCAACCTCGCCCGGCGGCTGCAGTCCCTCGTGCACCGCGCGATCAACATGCTCGACCAGCTGGAGAACGAGGTCGAGGACCCGGAACTGCTCAAGGGCCTCTTCCACGTCGACCACCTGGCCACCCGCATCCGCCGCCACGCGGAGAACGTCGCCGTGCTCGGCGGCTCCGTCTCCCGCCGCCAGTGGACCCGCCCGGTGACCCTGACCGAGGTGCTGCGTTCGTCGATCGCCGAGGTCGAGCACTACTCCCGGGTCAAGCTGGTGCCGCCGATCGAGGGCACCGTGCGCGGCCACGCCGTCGCCGACGTCATCCACCTGCTGGCCGAACTCGTCGAGAACGCCACGATGTTCTCCGAACCGCACGCCCAAGTCCTGCTGCGCGCCCAGCGGGTGACCGCGGGGCTCGCCATCGAGGTCGAGGACCGCGGTCTGGGGATGCCGCTGCAGGAGCAGGCGCGGATCAACGCCCTGCTCGCCGAGCCCGACCACATCGACCTCAGCAAGCTGCTCGCCGACGGCCGGATCGGCCTGTACGTGGTCTCCGCGCTGGCCCGCCGCCACGGCATCGCGGTCCGGCTGCAGAGCAACATCTACGGCGGTATCCAGGCGATCCTGATCATCCCGCCCGGTCTGCTCGGCGACGAGCCCGGGGACACGCCCGCGCAGGCGGCCCACGAGATGCAGAGACCGCCCCAGGCCGCCCCGGCCCCGGCGCAGCGCCCGGTCCCGCCGCACCAGCAGCAGTACGCGCAGCACCAGATCACCAGCGCACAGCAGCAGTCCGGCCGGGCGCCCGCCGCCGCCCGGCCCGTGACGCCACCGCCTGCCTTGCGCCAGCCGCTGCCGCCGGCCCAGGCACAGGCCCCCGCGCCTGCCGCGCCAGGCCCCATGGCGCAGCAGCATGCGCGCGTTACCGGAGCGCCGCCGCCGTATACCCCGTCGCAACAGCAGGCACCGGGTACGGGCGCGCCCCAGGTGTACGACCGCGGTCCCGCCCTCGGCTCGGACTCCCGGGACGGACGGCCGCCGCTGCCGCAGCGCCACGCACAGGAGCATCTGGTGCCGGAACTCCGCAACGGCCCCGCCCCACGCCGGTCCGACGACCAGGAGGTGGAGCACGATCCGGGGCTGATGGCCATGTTCCGGCGCGGAGTCGACCTGGCCGACAACGAATCCGACGAGCCGCACGCCGACGGCTCCCGATGACCACTGGCTCCGTTTTCGGACAAGGAGAAGAACGCCACCGTGAGCGACATGTATGCCGGCCAGCAGAAGAATCTGGACTGGCTTCTGGCCGGACTCGTCCAGAGGGTCCCCTACACCCGCAGCGCCCTGCTGCTGTCCTCCGACGGACTGGCGAAGGCCTTTGACGGGTTCGAAACACCGACCGAGGCGGAACACCTGGCCGCCCTGGCGTCCGGTCTGCACTCCCTCGCGCGCAGCGCCGGCGTGCAGTTCGCCCAGGGAGCGGACGTACGGCAGGTGGTGGTGGAGCTGGACACCGCCCTGCTGTTCGTCTGCGCGGCCGGCTCGGGCGCCTGTCTGGCCGTACTGGCCGAGCGGGACGCCGACGCGGCCGTGCTCGGCTACGAGATGGCCATGCTGGTCAAGAGCGTGCGCCCGTATCTGTCCACACCGGCCCGACAGCAGGTGCCCGGCGGTTCGCCGGACGCGGGGCGTTGAGCATGTCGGACGCCGATGACGGGTCGTGGCTCGATGACGAGGCCGGCCGATTGGTACGGCCGTACACCGTCAGCAACGGCCGCACCCGTCCCTCGGCCCATTTCGACCTGCTCACCCTCGTGATCGCCACCGGCGTCCGGCCGCCGACCTACCTCGGACCCGACTACGACCAGGTGCTTGCCCTGTGCGACGCGCCCGTGTCGGTCGCCGAGGTGGCCGCTCATCTGCGGCTGCCGGCCGTCATCACCAAAGTCCTGCTGTCCGACCTCGTGACGCACCAGGCGCTCGCCATGCGGTCGCCGCGTCCCGTCGAGGCAGCTTCCCCGACCGACCGAAACATCCTGGAGGCGGTGCTGCATGGCCTTCGAAAGCGGATCTGATCCCTTTCCCACCGCCCTGAAGATCCTCGTCGCGGGAGGCTTCGGGGTCGGCAAAACCACCTTCGTCGGCGCGGTCAGCGAGATCGAGCCGCTCAGCACGGAGGAACTGCTGACCCAGGTCAGCGCCCGCACGGACAGCCTGGTGGGCATCGAGGACAAGACGACCACCACCGTGGCGATGGACTTCGGCCGACTGGCCCTGGACAAGGACCATGTGCTGTATCTGTTCGGTACGCCCGGACAGGAACGGTTCTGGTTCATGTGGGACGAGCTGTCCAACGGTGCCCTGGGCGCGGTGGTCCTCGCGGACACCCGAAGACTGGACCACTGCTTCGCCGCGGTCGACTTCTTCGAGCGGCGCGGCATCGGCTTCATCGTGGCCGTCAACGAGTTCGACAACGGCTATCGCTACGAGGCCGAAGAGGTCCGCGCGGCCCTCGCCCTCAAGCCCGAGATACCCGTCGTGATGTGTGACGCACGACAGTGCAACTCCGCAACCCGCGTACTGATCGCACTCGTTCAGCATCTGCTCGCCTCGACTCCCGGCACACCGCCCGCGGAACTCAACCCGCTGCGCTGAGGCACCCTCAGCGCGGCCGAATGGAGCCTGCATGTCAGCCCCGGTTCCCTACACCCCGCCGACCCAGTTCGACCCGACCAGCCACTTGCTGCTGACCCCCGAGGACCGGGACGCGCCGGCCCGGGTGGCCCGGCTGCGCGAGCTCGGCATCGGGGACACCCCCATCCCGGAGTTCGACGAGTTCGCGCGCAATCTGGCGCAGGTCACCGGTGCGCCGTTCTCGATGGTCAACTTCATCGACGAGAACCGCCAGTACTTCGCCGGTCTCTACGCCGCCGGCAAGCCTGGCGTGCAGCTGGAGGCGGCGCCGCAGGAGCAGCAGGTCGGCCGCACGATGACGCGGGACCAGGGGTACTGCCCGCATGTCGTCGTCCGTAAGAAGGCGCTCGTACTCGAGGACGTCTGCGACTATCCGCGGTTCGCGGGCAACCGGGTCGTGGATGAGATCGGCATCCGGTCGTACATGGGAGCGCCGCTGATCGACTGGAAGACCGGGATGGCGCTGGGGACGATCTGCGTGGTGGACACGGATACCCATCCGTGGGGGCGGGAAGGGCTGGCGACGATCAAGTCGCTGGCTCAGCAGTTGGTCGAGCGGATCCATGCGATGGAGCTCCGCGGGTAGGGCGGTTCTTCGGCTGCGGGTCCGTTGTGGCTGGTCGCGCCCACGCGGCGGAGCCGCATATCGATACAGTCCCGCGCCCCTTTCGGGGCGCGGGAGCCGCGTTCAGCCCGCGGCCGGTGCCAGCTGGCCCTCCCTGGAGTGCGGGCCGACCGTCCGGACCAGGTGGGACAGGCGTTCGGACCACTGGCCCTTGGACGTGCCGAGGGCTATCTCGCCGAGCCTCAGGAGCTGGATGTCGGAGGTGCCGGCGGGGGCGTAGATGTGGTGGGCGTCGCGGAGGTAGCGCTCCACCGGGCGGTCCGTGAACAGGCCCGCCGCGGCGTGGATTTCCATCGCTTCCGTGGCCGACTCGACGGCGGACTCGTGGTTGAGGAACTTCGCGTTCATCAGCTCCGCGTCGCACGGCAGCCCTTGGTCGAGCAGGTGCACGGCGTGATACGCGGCCAGCCGGGCGGTCATCAGCCGGGACTTCATGCGGCCCAGCTTGAGCTTGATGCTGTTGAGTGCGCCGAGGGGTGCGCCGTACCGCTCCCGCTCGATGCACAGGGCGGTGGTCTCCTCCAGGACGGCCTGGTGGATGCCGAGGGATACGGCGGTGAGGTTGGGGCGTCCGTAGAGGATGCTGGACGAGTAGGCGACGGACAGGCCCTGGCCCTCCGCGCCGAGCCGGTTGGCCGCGGGGATGCGGAGGTTGTCGAAGATCAGCTTGCCGAAGCTGAAGCCGTGCAGGCCCATCGCCGGCTGGTGCTCGGCGAGCGAGAAGCCGGGGCGGTCCGCCTCGACGAGGAAGGCCGACAGGCCCTTCGCTCCCTCGCCGGTGCGTACGACCACTCCGTGCAGGTCACCGACGTGGCTGTTGCCGACGAACACCTTGTGCCCGTTGAGGATGTAGTCGTCGCCGTCACGGACGGCGGTGCTGCTCATGCCCAGGACGTGGCCGCCCGACTCCAGTTCGGTCACCGCGATCGTCGGCAGGCAGTCGCCCGTGGCGATACGCGGCAGCCAGGTGCGCTTCTGCAGTTCGTCGCCGAAGTGAATGATCTTGGCGACGCCCAGCTGGGAGGCCTGCACCATGGCCCCCATCGCTCCGCTGACGCGGGCGAGTTCCTCGATGATGATGGTCTTGGCCAGATGTCCGGCGCCCATACCGCCGTACACCTTGTCGATGGTCACGCCGATCCAGCCCTGCCGGGCGATGAGCCGGGACAGGTCGTGTGCCACCGCTCGCGAAGTCTCCATCTCCGCTATCCGGGGCCGTACTTCTCGCTCGGCAAACTCGCGCACCGTTCGTCGCAGGTCATCGTGCCACCCGCTGGTGAAAAAGTAGCGTTCCACAACCCCTCCAGCACGCTGCCTCCGGCTCCGTGCGGAGCCGGGGGTCATTCGTCGGGCAGTGGTTCCTCGCCCCAGGGCCGACCGCCCAAAGGATTGTCTACTTATCGATCCATCCCAGCCAAGATCAGCATAGAGGGTTGGCCGAAAAACGGTAGCTTGCATTCCGCGCCAACTGTGCGCTATGGAACGGAACTTGGCTTGAACACTGGCAAGTAACGGAGAGAAACCGTTCACGATTGAACAGAGTTCAACCCATACGGTCATGCGCCCACCCATCAGGCAATTGCCCGGCGGGCAGTCGGCGGGGCACATGGACAATCAGTCACCTTCTGTGTGGCTGATATGAGGCCCACATGCTGGATCGATACTCCGTTCGACAGCCGCAGATCAGCCACATTCCCAGGCGTCACATGCCAGCAGGTCTGCACCAAGGGTCACTTGCGCCCCACCGGTTACGGCGGAACTTCGGGCCATGGGGAGGCGTTGCCAGGAGGAAGCCCGGGAATGGTGCGGGCGACCGAACGAAGTGGGCTCAAGCCGAGGTGGCACGTATGGCGATGTGGGATCGGATCAAGGACCAGGCCAAGGGGCTGCAGCAGGGCTCGCGCGGCTCCGGCGGTCACGGGACTCCGGGTGCGCGGTCCGGCGGGGGATCGAAGGCGCAGCTGGTGAGCGCGCTCAAGACCCAGCTCACGTCACTGAAGACGGAGTTGAAGAGCGGCGCCTACCGGGACGCGAGCATGGCCATGTGCGCCCTGGTCGCCGCCGCCGACGGGACCGTCGACCCGGCCGAGCGGCAGCACGTGGAGTCGCTGATCGTCAGCAACGACGTGCTGCAGAACTTCCCGCCCGACCAGCTGCGGCAGCGGTTCAACAAGCATGTCGACCAGCTCGCGGTCAACTTCCAGCACGCCAAGGCGGAGGCCATGCAGGAGATCGCCAAGGCCGCGAAGAAGCCGACCGAGGCCAGGGCCGTCGTACAGACCGGCTTCGTCGTGGCGGGCGCGGACGGCTACATCGCACCGGCCGAGGAGCAGGTCCTGCGCGAGGCGTGCGCGGCACTCGGCCTGTCCCCCCAGGAGTTCGGCCTCTGAGCGAGCCGCCGACCGGCGCCGGGTACTGCCCGGCGCCGGTGGTGCGTGCCGTGCTCAGGACCAGCAGCCGTTGACCGTGGCGGCGAGACCGTCGAGGGCGTCCTTGGTGGCGCTCGCGCTGGCGGGCGAGCCGTTCTCCACGAAGGAGAAGACCCTCCACCGCCCGTCCTGAGCCTTCGTCACGCCGCTCAGGGCGATGGCGCCGGTGAGGGTGCCGGTCTTGGCCCTGACCTTGCCGACGGCGCACCTCGAGGCCGCGGTGTCGAACCGGCCCCACTCGGGACCGAGGGTCGAGCCCGCCTGCCCGGCGACCGGCAGTCCGTCCACGACGTGCCTCAGCGTCCTGGTGTGACGGGGGTCGACGGTCAGATCGAGGATCTCGGCCAGCGTCCGCGCGGGGATCCGGGTGGCCCGGGACAGCCCGCTGCCGTCGTACATCCGGAAGTTGGCCAGCGACACGCCGTACGTCCCGCTGAGCACCGTCCTTACGGCCGCCGTCCCGCCCTCGAAGGTGGCCGGGCGTCCGGCGCCCAGCGCGGTCATCCGCAGCAGTGACTCGGCGATGTCGTTGTCGCTCACCTTGAGCATCCGCTGCACGATCCTGGGCAACTTGGCCGACCGGTGCTGCCCGACGGTGATGTCACGGGCCCCCGCCGCACCGCGGTTGACGCCTCCGGTGACGGTGACGCCCCGCCGGGCGAGGAGCCGCGCGAAGACCTGCCCCGCGTCCAGCGAGGTGTCCATGACGGCGTGCCCGGCCACGGCCAGCGCCCGCACCGGTGTGACCTCGCCGGGGTAGTAGCCGCGCTTCCAGCCGGTGGCGCGGGTGGGCCTGGGGAAGAGACGCGCGTCGACGCGGACCCTCACCGAGCTGACACCGGCCCTCTTCAGGCCCGCGACCGCGTCCTTGGCCAGCGCTTCGAGTTCGCCGGTGGTCAGGGTGTGGTCGCCGCCGCCGACGAGGGTAAGCGTGCCGTGGCCGTGGACGACCTTGGTGGTGAACCGGTGATCGGGGCCGAGGACGGTCAACGCCGCGACAGCGGTGGCGAGTTTGACGTTGGACGCGGGCATCAGCGCGGTCCTCGCGTGGTGCCCCCAGATCGTCCTGTCGGACTTGGCGTCGATGACGACACCGCTGACCCGGCCGCCCAGCCGCCGGTCCCGGACCCGGATGTCGAGGTTGTTCGCCATCTTCCGCTCGGCGCGGTCGAGTTCGGTGGCGGAGCGCTGTGCGGCGGCCGGGTCGGCAGCGACGGCGGACGGAGCGGCGAGCATCGTCGCGGCGAGGGGGGCCGTGGCCACGATCACGAGGGCGCGGCGGAGCGATGGGCTCATCGTTCTGGGCTTGCGGGAACTGGGCATGTGGGGGCCTCGGTGCACGGGGAGAGTGGACAAGTGGTGCGAGCAGAACAGGCACAACTTATGCGGGAATTACCCACCACTCATCGCAAAAACGGCACCAGGCGCATGTCGGCCGTGTCGTCGTGTCAAGGGCTGCTGTCGGACGGGGCGGCCTCCGTCGGGGGCGCCAACGCCGACGGTTCGGCGGGGGTGGGCACTGCCGAGCTGCTCGGCGCACTGGGCACGTCGGTGCTGGGGTTCCGGGTGGGCCCGTCGCTCGCGTCGGACGGCGAGGGGGTGGTGAGGGGCTCCGACGGTGCGGGGGGTGTCGTAGGACCGCTCGGGGGCGGTGGTGCGAGCGGGGCCGAGGGGGCGGCGGGAGTGGTGGAAAGGTGGACCGGCAGGGCGATCAGCGCGGCGACGGCGCAGGTCAGGGCCGCTCCGGCGGCGGCGCGGAGCAGTCGGCGGCGGGACGCGGTGCGGCGGATCGTCTCGTAGTGGCCGGGGGGCGGGGCGAGGTGCTCGGAGGCGGGGCGGAGGATGACCGCGAGGGGGTCGTCCGGTGCGAACTCCGGGTCCTCGTCAAAGCGTGTGGTCAAGGCTTCTCCTCAATTGGACGCGGAGCAGTTCGCGGGCCGCGTGCAGGTCGGCCTTGACGGTTCCTTCCTTACGTCCGGTCAGCACGGACACCTCCCGGATCGGCATGTCAGCGTAGTAGTGCAGCAGGATCGGCACGCGCAGCCGTTCCGGCAGGGACTGCACGAGCAGCCGTACGGACGGGTCCGCCGGTTCGGCGTGCGGGCGTACCGCGACTTCATGGGTGGCTCTGCGCACGGCCTTGCGCTCGCGCTCCAGCTTGCGCCAGTGGTCCCGGACGAGGTTGGCGGCCGTGACGTAGAGGAAACCGCGGGGTTCCTCCACCTTCGTCCAGCGGGCCCACAGCCGGGTGAACGCCTCCGACGCGATCTCGTGCGCCGTCTCGTCGTCGTCGACGAGACGGCGGCACCAGCCGGCCAGGCGCGGGTAGAGGGCGGCGAACAGCTCGGACGCTGCCGTGTCGCGGGACCGTTTCAACGCTCTCCAGGGTGGTGCGGGTTGTGGGGGGCGCTCAGCGCGTGCTCAACTCGTCTTCAGCGCGACCAACTCGTCCTCAGCTCTTGCTCAGCGCGGCAAAGACGATCACGTTGTCGCGGTACTCGTCGCCACTCTTGGGCCCGCCGCAGGTGATCAGTCGCAACTCCGGGCGGTCCACGTCACCGTAGACGTCGTCCGTCGGGAAGTCCGCCTTGGCGACCGTCCGTAGGGCGGTGACGGCGAACTCCGCCTCCGTACCGTTCCCCAGGCGCACCTCGATCCGGTCGCCGCGGTGCAGCTGGTCGAGATGCCGGAAGACCCCGTCGCCGTACTCACCGACCGTCACATGGCCGAGGATCACCGACGGGCCGACCTCTCCCGGTGTCGGCGAGTGCCCGTACCAGCCTGCCCGGTCGTCCGCGGTGATCGGCGGCACTTCCACGGTGCCGTCCGACGCCAGCCCCAGCCGGATGACCGGGGTGTCGACCTCGATGCCGGGGATGCGCAGCCGGACGGGCACGGAACGGCCGGGCGCCTTGGCGGGACCGGGCGTCGACCGTGGTGTGCTTCCCGTGGTCTGCTCGGTCCGCACGCCCTCGTGGCCGCCTCCGCACCCCGTGAGGAACGAGGCCGTCAGCGCACCCGCCGCCGCGGTCGTGAACGTCCGCCTGGAGAGCGGCTCAGTCATACCCCGGTCGCCCGCCGACGCCGTACGACGAAGACCGCCACGCCACTCAGGCCCAGCGCGGCGGCGGCACCGCCGCCGATCATTCCGGCCCCGGGCCCCGAGTCCTGTGACGTCACGCCGGTGTCGGGGGCGCCGCTCGGGACGACCGAGACCTGATCACTCGGGGCAAGCGTCGGCTCGGCGCTGGGGGCGTCCTCCGCCGGCGCGGCAGTCGTCGGCTCGGCCGGCGCGTCACTCGGACTTCCGTCCTCGGCCGGTACGGGGCTCGGCGCGGTCGTCTCCTTGGGGGCCGGGGTCGCCGCCTCGTTGGCGAGCGCGGGGGCGGTGGCCGCCAGTACGGCGGTGCACGCAAGTGCCAGGACGCTGAGGACAGTTCGGCGCATGGATTCGCTCTCTTTCGTCGGACCGCCCGGTATGCGGCGGGCTGTGTGACGGATCGAGCGGAGAGACGACGCAGGGGCGGGGCAGGTTGTAAAGAGATGGCAAAGCCATGAAGGGCTCACCTCGTGCGGCTGTTCATGTTGATGAACAGCAATCACGTACAAGTCATTGACGCGCCCACATCATGGCTCTAGCTTCCGAGAAAGCGCTTTCCCTCATCTGGATGTGAACCAAACCAACCTCATGTGAATCCAAGCGACTTGGAGACGAACGATGCGACTGAGACCAGTGAGACCAGTCATCGCGTCCGTCGGCCTGCTGGCCGGGACACTCGTCGCGCTGTCCGGCACCACCGCGGCACAGGCGGCGACCACCCGCTACGAGGCCGAGAGCTCCCCGGCGGTCTGCACCGGCACCATCGACTCCGACTGGGCCGGCTACTCCGGCAGCGGGTTCTGCAACGGCACCAACTCCACGAGCGGCTCTGCCCAGTTCACCGTGACCGCACCCGCATCGGGCACGGCGACCCTGAACATCCGCTTCGCCAACGGCGCCACCACCGCACGCCCGGCCGGACTGGTGGTCAACGGGTCCACGGTGCAGACGCCGTCGTTCGAGGGCACGGGCGCCTGGTCGACCTGGGTCACCAAGACGCTGACCGTGCCGGTGAACGCGGGCAGCAACACCATCCGGCTCACCCCGACCACCGCGGCCGGTCTGCCGAACATCGACTACGTCGACGTCGTGACGGACGGCACCACCCCGCCGCCGACCGGCAGCGCGCTCTACGTCGCCCCGAACGGCACCGACAGCGCCGCGGGCACCCAGGCGGCGCCGACCACGCTCACCTCGGCGATCAGCCGGATCTCCGCGGGCGGAACCATCTACCTGCGCGGAGGGACGTACAACCAGGCCTCGACGGTCACCATCCCGGCCGGCAACAACGGCTCCGCGAGTGCCCGCACCACCCTGGCCGCCTACCCGGGCGAGACGCCGGTGCTCAACTTCTCGGCGCAGAGCGAGAGTTCGTCGAACCGCGGGCTCCAGCTCAACGCGTCGTACTGGCACATCAAGGGTCTGATCGTCGAACGGGCCGGGGACAACGGCATCTTCGTCGGCGGCAGCAACAACGTCGTCGAGCGCACGGTGACCCGCTTCAACCGCGACACGGGACTGCAGCTCGGCCGGATGACCTCCACCACCCCGACCGCCCAGTGGCCGTCCAACAACCTGATCCTCAGCGCCGAGTCGCACGACAACGCCGACTCGGACGGCGAGGACGCGGACGGCTTCGCCGCGAAGCTGACCTCGGGGACCGGGAACGTCTTCCGCAACGCCGTCGCGCACAACAACATCGACGACGGCTGGGACCTCTACACCTACGCCGACGAGGACCCCATCGGCCCGGTGACCATCGAGGACTCCCTCTCCTACGAGAACGGCACCCTCAGCGACGGCTCCCAGGCCGGCAACGGCGACCGCAACGGCTACAAGCTCGGCGGCGAGGACGTCCCGATCAACCACATCGTGCGGCGCAGCTTCGCCGTCGACAACGGCAAGCACGGGTTCACGTACAACAGCAACCCGGGCTCGATGACGATCTCGAACAACGTCAGCGTCGACAACACCGAGCGCAACTTCAACTTCGACGCGGGCACCTCGGTGTTCCGGAACAACACCTCCTGCCGCAGCGGCAGCGGCACGAACGACCGGATCATCGGCAACTCCGACAGCTCGAACCAGTTCTGGTCCGGCACGAACGGCTCCCGCTGCACCTCCTACGACGGCGCCCTCGGCTGGTCCTTCGCCTCGGACGGCCGGCTGGTCGTGACCTTCGGAGGCACGCAGGTCACTCCCTGATCGCGTCATCACGCAGAGCGGCCCGCCGGACAGCTGATGTCCGGCGGGCCGTCGAGTGTCAGACAGGCCCCGTGATCAGCGGGCGCAGTCGCTCGTGCAGGGTCTCGTCCTTGAAGAACTGCGCGATGTCGACCGAATCGGCGTCGGCGTCATGGGAGAAGTACGGCGGGCAGGACAGGTCAGCCCTCTCGTCGCCACGAAGCGTGAACCTCGTGACCTGTCGGGCTGTCTTCGCTTCGTAGACCTCGAAGGTGTGGACGGCCGGATACACGGCGGCACGCACGGTCGGGTAGTCGCATGTGCCGATCGGTGTGTCGCTCCGCAACCGCACATCTGCCAGACAGACGACCAGCTGCGCCCGCGACACGTCGTGCCGGGTGGATGTCCTGGCGGACTCGTCCTCTGGCGGTATCCACTCCTCCGGCAGCGAGACAGAAGTGAAGACGTTGCGGATGGGGTACTGGGTGAGATCGTCCGGCTCGGCGTCTCCCGCCACCGCCAGGTGCGGCCCTCGGCCGGCATAAGCCGGCGCAGCCGGATCCGGGAAGTGCAGGGAACCGCAGTCTGTCCGGCCGCGTGAGGAGGGCGTCGCGGAGGCAGATGTCGCTGACGGGGCTTGATGTGTCGATGGTGACGATGTGTCCGTCGACGCCGTGCACCCGGCCAAGCTGAGCAGCACTGCCACGAACAGCGCCGACCTGGCCGTCATCGGATGTGGGTCAGGGCCGCGGCGGCGACCGACGCTCCCGCGGGGCACGTGGTGTCCTGCGGTTCCCCGGGTTCCGGAATGGTCGTGGTGCCGACCAGGCGATCGACATCGTGCACCGCGACGAAGATGAAGCAGATCCCCTGGAATTCGGCCTGGATGGCCTTGTGCTGCCCCACCGGCACCTGCGTGACCCGCCCGTTCTTGGTCATGGTCTTCGCGTAGGACAGCGGCAGGTCCAGTGCGAGGCTGACGTTCTGGCCCCCCAGCTTCCAGTGGCACGTCGGCCCGTGCTTGCCGGACTCCTGTGTCCCCCGGCCGCTGATTCCGAGGGCGGCGAGGTCGCGCTCGTCGAGAGCGTCGCACGGCCGCGCCGCCAGCTGCGTCTGGGTGTACTTGCTGGGCTGTGCTGGGGCGGAGGGGGAGGACGAGGTGGCGGCAGAGGACGGGGTGGCGGCGGAGGCAGAGGTGGAGGAGGAGGGTGTCGGACGAGGGGACGATGGCCGCTGCGCGCCCTGCTCGCTCGAACACCCCGCGCTGAGCAGGCTCACGGCAACTACCAGCACAAGTCCGGCTGTTCGGCCGGTGCGCCCGCCCCGGGGACGCCGATCAAGATCGAATCGCGGCATATCGGCACGGTAGTGGCGTCGCGCCGGGACCGGTCCCGGACGGGCGGCCCGCCGGACAGCTACCCGGCGGTCCGCTGACGTACGGGCTCAGCTTCCCGTGAGGGAGATGGCCAGGTCCGTGATGTTGATGGCGAACTTGGACGTGGCGGCGTCGGCCACGAGCGTGGCCTCGCCGGTGAAGATGTTGATGCTGTAGAGGGAGGGCCTGTTGGCGCCGGGGACGGTGAGAGCGGCGAAGGCGGCGTTGCTGACCGTCTTGCCGCCCGACAGGGTGCTGAAGATGTCCATGCCCGCGTTGATCTGCGCGTCGATGCCGAGGTTGCCGGTCGCTGCCAGGGTGCCGTTGTTGGCCGGGGACTGGATGACGACCTGGTCGGTGGTCGTGTTGATGTCGAACAGCGTGGTCGCGGTGGCCCCGTTGAGGTCGTTGTTCGTGTAGGCGGCGGCGGAGACGCCCTTGGTCGTGCCCTCGATCGGCGGGGTGGTGAGGTTCAGGTCCTGGATGGTCGTGTGGTCGTTGAGGTTGTGCCGCAGGTTCTGGCCGGTGTCGCTGATCACACGCAGCCGGTCGGCGGCCGGGTTGAAGTCGACGCCGAAGTTGGTGCCGTGCAGCGTGTACTGGAGCTGGGAGACCTTGGTGATCACGACGTCCGTGGTGGCCGGCGGGGTCTTGATCGTGTAGATGCCGCCCTGGTTACCGACGCCGTACATCAGGCCGTTCTGCACCCGGAAGTCGATGCCGATCAGAGTCGTGTCGCCACTGAGCCCGACGATGTCCCTGACCCAGTTGTTCACGTTCGGCTTGTCGGTCGTGAACGTGGCCATCTGGGTGCCGTCACCGGTGATCCCGAAGGCCACCAGGCTGGGGGTGGCGGCGGCCGAGCCGGTGCCCTGCAGGCCCAGCATGAGCGCCGAGGACACGGACAGGACCGCGATCGCCGCCGCGAGTCTCTTTCGGTTTCCTGATTTCATGGCTGTTTCCCTCCCGTTTGATCGAATGCCATCGAATGAAATTGCGCGCGCAGTGCCTCTGCGAGTGCGAATTTCGACGTCATGGCGGCTCCCATTTAGCCGCCTTCACAGCAGCTCCACAACCGGATCTGCCCACAACACCCCCTTGATCAGCGAACTTTGCACACCGTGACAAATGCCGGGTCGATACCACGGTCTTCGATTCACGCGAAGTGATAAATCCCGTCCGGATTTCGTCTGTCGAGCCGCTCTCCTGCGCTGGCAGGCTCCCGTCCATGGGGAGCCTCTTCGCTGAACTGGCCCGGCAGGCGTCGACCAACGCCCGCCGGGAGGTCGAGACGTACGCACGCGAGATTCCGGAGTTCCGATTTCTGGATACAGACCCCCGGGCCAGGGGCGAGACGATGGAGTACTCGGTGTGGCTCCGGCGCCGGACGATCGAACTGTCCCCGGGCAACAGCGAGCTGACCGCCGACGACCTCCGCTACATCGCGTCCATCGGCGAGGTTCGGGCCGCTGCCGGAATGTCCTCGGATTCACGGCAGCGGGTGCTGCGCGTGCACACCGCGCTCATGCTGCGCGACATCCACGAGGCGACCGAGAGCCAGCGCGGCGGCGATGTCGAGGAACTCATGCAGGTGATGACCTGGTTCGCCCCGCAGGGCGACCGCGGCATCGTCGCCTACCGACAGGGATTCGTTACGGTGCTGCGGCGCCGACTGCCGTACGTCGAACAGGTCGCCCTGCTGGCCAGGTCACTGCTGACCGGCGATCCCATGGCCACCGACCTCGCCCCCGCCCTCGGCCTGGAAGTCCCCGAATTCTGCGCGGTGACGGTGATCCGGGTGCCGGACCGCCCCGCCGGTGACCGTGACCTGGACAACGAGATCGAGGCGCTGGTGAAGACGCACCGGGTGCCGGTCGTGTGGTGCCCGGAGGGCGGAACGCGGGGTGGTGAGCTGATCGCCGTAACTCCGTGTGCGGACGAAGAGTTACGGCAGTCCCCCGCGCCCGTGACTGATCTCGTACGGGATTTCGCCGAGGCCCTCGGCCGCCCCTGCGCCGCCGGCACCGCCACCGCACCCCGGTCCGATCTCGCCGACGCCCTCGACCGGGCCCGGCGGATCAGCGCGGCGGCCCCGCTGCTGCCGGCATCGGCCCGGCCGCGGGTGCACACCATGCCGGACGTCTTCGTCGAACTCGCCGTCGCGGACGTGCCGTTCGTCGACGCCTGGCTCCACACGGTGGCCCGGCGCCTCGACTCCGGCCCCGACCTCCTCGTCACCCTCGACGCGTACTACCGCCACGACATGAACCGCGGCGCCACCGCGACCGCCCTCAACATCCACCCCCGCACCCTCGACTACCGCCTCCGCCGCGTACGCGAACTCACCCGCATCGACCCGGGCTCGACCTCCGGCGTGCGGACGCTGAGTTCGGCCGTGACGCGGCGGCTGTCGGGGGCGTGGGACCGGGAGACGGCGACCTGAACGCGGCTCAGTCCGTGCCGCCCGGCGTCGTCTCGGGTTTCGTCCGCAGGATGTCGCGGGCCTGCTCCGCCGCGCGGGTGGTGCTCTCGGCGACGAAGTCGAGGAAGCGGGCGATGTTCTCGAAGCGGACGCCGGCCGGGGTGTCGGGGCCGAGGACGCTCACGCCCTGCCGTGCGGTCTCGACGGTCTGCACGAGGGCCTGGGCGCTGGCCATCATCGACTGGTACCAGATGTCGTCGTCGACGACATAGCGCTCGCGGCGGCGTTCGTCGCGTTCCCGGCGGACGAGGCTCTGGGTTTCGAGGAACGCGACCGCTTTGGAGATGGACGCCGGGCTGACCTGGAGGCGCTGGGCGAGTTCGGACGCGGTGAGGCTGCCCGAGTCACTGATGCAGAGGCAGGCCATCACCCGGGCCATCATCTTGGGCGTGCCCGACGCCATGAGGACGGTGGTGAACACCTCCTCGTACTCGCGCACCGCCTCCGGGTCGCGTCCGTAGGCCTGCGGGGGTGCCTGCGGACTCGGAGGTGCGGCCTGCTTGCGGCGGTGGGCGCGGTGTTCGGTGGCCCGGTGCGCCAGGTCGGCGCGGTAGCCGGTGGGGCCGCCGTTGCGCATGACCTCGCGGGTGATGGTCGAGGTCGGGCGTTCGAGACGTCTGGCGATCTCCGCGTAGGCGAGTCCGTCGGCCAGTCCCAGCGCGATCTGCTGGCGTTCCTGCTGGGTGAGTCTGCCTCCCGGCATCGCTGCCTCCTTCGTGGTCCGTGGCCTCCACCATAGCGTTCACTTCCAATTCATTGCAACAGGTAGAGGAGGGCTTGTTGCATTACTTTCAGGATTGTTGCAACGATTTCTCTGCAGTGACCTGCAGTGATGGTGATTACGCGCAACGACTTAGTTGCCACATCTTTGAATGCAACGTAGCGTTTCTGTCATAGGAAACAGCGACTGCCAAGGAGCACACCATGTACAAGGGCCAGCACACGATGCAGAAGTTCGACACCGCCGCCCCGATCTCGGCCCACTTCGACATTCCGGCCGGACGCATCCAGCTCATCGCCGCGGACCGCGCCGACACCACCGTCGAGGTGCTGCCCGCGAACGCCGCCAAGAGCCGCGACGTGAAGGCGGCGGAGCAGATCGAGGTCACCTACGGCGACGGACTGCTGCGGATCTCAGCCCCACCCGCGAAGAACAAGTACCTCGGCCCCTCCGGAGCCGTCGAGGTGACCGTCCGGCTGCCCGCCGGCTCCCGCGTCGAGGCGAAGACGGCCGCCGCCGAGTTCCGCGGCGTCGGACGGCTCGGCGATGTCGTCGTCGCGGACGGCTACCGCTCGGTCAAGCTCGACGAGGCGGCGAGCGCCCGCCTCACCGCCGCCGACGCCGACATCACCGTGGGCCGCCTCACCGGCCCGGGCGAGATCAGCACCCAGCGGGGCGACATCCAGATCACCGAGGCCGCGAGCGGCACCGTCACCCTGAGCACCCAGCAGGGCGACATCACCATCGGCGCCGCCCACGGAGTCTCCGCCACCCTCGACGCCGGCACCGGCTACGGCCGCGTCAACAACGCGCTCAAGAACACCGACGGCGCCGCCGCCGGCCTGAACATCCACGCCACCACCGCCTACGGCGACATCGCCGCCCGCAGCCTGTAAAGGAGCAACGTCATGACCAACCTGGCCATCGCGGCGAACGGGCTGCGCAAGTCCTACGGCGACAAGACCGTCCTCGACGGCATCGACCTGAACGTGGCGGAGGGATCGGTCTTCTCCCTGCTCGGCCCGAACGGGGCCGGCAAGACCACCGCCGTCAAGATCCTCTCCACCCTGATCGGCGCCGATGCCGGTGTCATCAGCGTCGGGGGCCACGACCTCGCCGCGGACCCGCAGGCCGTGCGCGGCGCGATCGGTGTCACCGGGCAGTTCTCGGCCGTGGACGGGCTGATCACCGGTGAGGAGAACATGCTCCTCATGGCGGATCTGCACCACCTGTCCAAGTCCGAGGGGCGGCGGGTCGCCGCCGAGCTGCTGGAACGCTTCGACCTGGTCGAGGCGGCGAAGAAGCCCGCCTCCACCTACTCCGGCGGCATGAAGCGGCGGCTCGACATCGCCATGACGCTGGTCGGCAGTCCGCGGATCATCTTCCTGGACGAGCCGACCACGGGTCTCGACCCGCGCTCACGCCACAACATGTGGCAGATCATCCGCGGCCTGGTCTCGGACGGGGTCACCGTCTTCCTCACCACGCAGTACCTGGAGGAGGCCGACGAACTCGCCGACCGCATCGCGGTGCTGAACGACGGCAAGATCGCCGCCGAGGGAAGTGCCGACGAGCTCAAGCGGCTCATCCCCGGCGGACACGTCCGCCTCCACTTCACCGACCCGGCCGCCTACCAGTCCGCCGCCACGGCGCTGGTCGAGGTCACCCGGGACGACGAGGCGCTGGCTCTGCAGATCCCCAGCGGCGGCAGCCAGCGCGAGCTGCGCTCCCTCCTCGACCGGCTCGACTTGGCCGGCATCGAGGCGGACGAGCTGACCGTGCACACCCCCGACCTCGACGACGTCTTCTTCGCCCTCACCGGCAGCGGTGCCACCGTCCCCAACCAGCCCAAGGAGGCTGTCCGATGAGCAACCTCTCCCTCGCCGTGCGCGACTCCTCCACCATGTTGCGGCGCAACCTGCTGCACGCGCGCCGCTACCCCTCGCTCACGCTGAACCTGCTGCTCACGCCGGTCATGCTGCTGCTGCTCTTCGTCTACATCTTCGGCGGGACCATGAGCGCGGGCATCGGCGGCGGAGACCGCTCCGCGTACATCGCCTACATCGTCCCGGGCATCCTGCTGATGACCCTCGGCTCCACGACGATCGGCACCGCGGTCTCCGTCTCCAACGACATGACCGAAGGCATCATCGCCCGCTTCCGCACCATGGCCATCCACCGCGGCTCGGTGATCATCGGACACGTCATCGGCAGCGTGCTGCAGGCGATCATCAGCGTCGTCCTCGTCGGCGCCGTCGGCGTCGCCATCGGCTTCCGCTCCACCGATGCCACCCTCCTGGAATGGCTCGCCGCGTTCGGGCTGCTCGTGCTCTTCGCCCTGGCGCTCACCTGGATCGCGGTCGGCATGGGCCTGGTCAGTCCGAACGCCGAGGCGGCCAGCAACAACGCCATACCGCTGATCCTGCTGCCGCTCATCTCCAGCGCCTTCGTCCCGCTCGACGCGATGCCCGGCTGGTTCCAGCCCATCGCCGAGTACCAGCCCTTCACACCCGCCATCGAAACCCTGCGCGGCCTGCTGCTGCTCGGCACCGAGATCGGCAACAACGGATGGATCGCCGTCGCCTGGTGCCTCGGCCTCGCCGTACTCGGCTACCGCTGGTCGACCTCGAAGTTCAACCAGGACCCGAAGTAACGGCCATCACGACGCGGGCCATCCCGCAACGCGTCCCACCCCGGGGCGGCGTACACCGGCACCCCACCGGCGTACGCCGCCCCGTCCGTGTGCCCGCGCCTACTTGGTGTGCACGATCTGGATCAGATTGCCGCAGGTGTCATCGAGGATGGCGGTGACGGCCGGTCCCATGTCCAGCGGCTCCTGGGCGAACCGCACGCCGAGCCCGCGCAGCCGATCGAACTCCGCCTGTACGTCGTCGACGGCGAAGGAGACGGCCGGGATGCCCTCCGCGGCCAGCCCTTCCTTGTACGCCTTCACCACGGGGTGGCGGGAGGGCTCAAGGAGGAGTTCGGTGCCGTCGGGATCCTCGGGGGAGACCAGGGTGAGCCAGCGGTCCTCGCCCATGGGGACGTCGTGCTTCGTCCGGAAGCCGAGCGCATCGGTGTAGAAGCGCAGCCCCTTCTCCTGGTCGTCGACGAAGACGCTGGTCAGATGGATCCTCATGGTGTGCCCTCCGGGTATCGGGCCTGAGCCATCGGATGACGATGACCACCAGCTCATCGCGGATACGCCGACCTATCAAGTCGCGCGCCCCGCCACCGCCGCCTGGGTCAGCGTCCTCGCCGTCCGCACCGCGCTCGCCACCGCTTCCTCGGGATCCAGCCCGCACAGGTCGGTCAGGCAGAACAGCGCCTCCGCGCTCACCACGACGGCCAGATCCCGTTTGAGTTGTACGACGGCCTCGGGGTCCGTCGCCTCCAGAGGCGCGAGGGCGTGGTCGATGAGGCCGAAGCGGATGCCGGGGCGGTAGGCGGCGGCCTCGGGGCGGGTGATGGTGGCCGAGATCATCGCGCGGACGGCGCCTTCGCGGGCGAGGACGCCGCGGAGCAGGAACTCGCAGGCGTGGGCGACCCGTTCGACGGGGTCGCGGGAGTCGGCGACGGGCGCGAGTGCCTCGGCGGGGGCGGGCCAGACGCCGGCGAGGGCCTCACTGATCAGTGACGGAAGATCGGGGAAGTACCGGTAGGCGGTGGCCTCGGACACCTCCGCCGCACGGGCGACCGCGGGCATGGTCACCTCCGCGCCGGTGCCGATGAGGCCGCGCGCGGCCTCGACGATCGCCGCGCGGGTGCGCTTCTTCTGGTTGCTGCGGCCGGTGTCGGTCCTGGTGATCGCCATGCCTGCCCTCACTTCCTTCGCCCCACCACCTTACCAAGAGTTTGCCTTCATCATGAGAGTTCACTTGCACGAAGAGAGGACACCCGCATAATCTCCCCGCATGACCACTACCGTCCACACCCTCCCCCTCGCCTCCGACGACCTCGGCCTCACCGTCGACGACCGGGGCGAGGGCCGCCCCTTCCTGCTGCTGCACGGCGGCGGCGGTCCGCAGACCGTGGCACAGTTCGCCGGGCTGCTCTCCGAGAAGGCCCGGGTGCTCACCCCTGTCCACCCCGGCTTCGGCGGCACCGCCCGCCCCGACGGGCTGACCGACATCCCCGCCCTCGCCCGGATCTACGCTCAACTGCTCGACGTACTCGGCCTGACGGACGTCACCGTCGTCGGCAACTCCATAGGCGGCTGGATCGCCGCCGAACTGGCCCTGCTCGGCAGCGACCGGATCAGCGGCGTCGTCCTGGTCGACGCGGTCGGCATCGAGGTCCCCGGCCACCCGGTCGCCGACACCTTCTCCCTGACGCCCGCCGAGCTGGCCCGCCTCTCCTTCCACGACCCGGCGAAGTCCCCCGCCCTCGCCGCCGCCCCCTCCGCGTCCCAACTCGCGGTCATGGCCACCAACCGCGCCGCCCTGGAGGTGTACTCAG
Source organism: Streptomyces sp. 4N124 (assembly GCF_052245395.1). NCBI lineage: Bacteria > Bacillati > Actinomycetota > Actinomycetes > Kitasatosporales > Streptomycetaceae > Streptomyces > Streptomyces sp. 4N124. The sequence goes on along the minus strand of NZ_JBQQBS010000034.1, from coordinate 62,916 downwards.
GCCCGCACGCCATGGCCGACCCGACCCTCCGCGAGCGCTTGGTGAAGGTCACCCACCCCACCCTCGTGGCCTGGGGCGAGAGCGACCGGATCGTCGACGCCGACTACGGACGCGCATACGCGGCGGCCGTCCCGGAGGCCCGCTTCGAACTGATCCCCCGCGCCGGTCACCTGCCGCAAGTGGAGAACCCCGAGCAACTCCTCGCGCTGCTCGGGGACTTCACCAAGTGATCACCAGGTGACCCATCACTCCCGTACCGACAGCGCGTCCGCCGGTGCCGTCCGGAGCGCCTGCCGCGTCGGCAGTTCGACCGTAAGAAAGGCCGTGCAGACGACCAGGATGGCGAGGGCGGGCAGGAGCCACGGTGGGCCCGCGGGCCAGGGGCGGTCCAGGAAGCCGATGCCGAGCAGGGCCAGGGGGATCACCGACAGCAGCACGCCCGTGACGAGGGACGCCGCGCCGATCACCGCGGCCTCGCGGCGCATCATCGCCAGGATCTGCCGGGGCGTCGTGCCGTTCAGGCGGAGCGTGGCGATCTCGTTACGGCGCTGGGCGGTCGTGGCGACGAGCTTGTTGGCGATGCTCAGCAGCAGATAGCCGAGGAGTACGACGATGACGGCCAGGTTGATCCACACCTCGGGCGGCGCCTCGCTGAGCCCCTCACCGTCTCCGGTGTCGGTCGGCTCCAGCACCAGCCCGGGCCGCGACCCCACCACCTCGGCGAGATCGCGCTCCGCCGCCTCACTGCCGTCGGTGCGGACGAGGACGCTCTGGTCGAGCCCGGCGGTCGTGTGCCCCTTCGCGAGATCGTGGGACAGGGCGACCGGACCGAAGCCCAGCCCGCGGTCGTAGACGGCGACGACCCGCGCCTCGACCCGGGCACCGTCACCGAGCACCAGATTCACCGTCCTGCCCAGCTCCGCCCCACGCATCCGCGCGACCTCACTGCTGACGGCGACGGTGGCACCGGTGAGCCGGTCCAGGCTCCCGTCCCGGACGCCGAGGTCGAGCACCGACCCCGCGTCCGGCGTCAGGATCATCGCCGTACCGGACTCGACCTCGTCCTCGCCGAGCAGCTTGTAGGGCCACACCACGGTCGTGGAACTGACGGGAGCAGCCGCTCGTACGCCATCCGTGTCGCGTACGGCCGTCAGCGCGTCGGCGGGCAGTCCGCCCAGGCCGGGTGCGGTGAGGCGCTGCTGGGCCAGGGTGCCGGTGCGGACGTCGTCCGCGGTGGCCGCCATCACCGTCGTCTGCGTGAAGGTGTACGTCAGCACGAACACGACCGCCATCGCGAGGGCGCTGACGACGCCCGCGAGCCGCATGGCGTAACCGCGAATGTTCGACACGGCCAGCCAGGTCGGCGCCGAGACACCCGGGCGCAGACGGCGTGCCGCCATGTTGCCGACGCCCCGGACCAGGGCGGGGCCCGCCAGCGCCAGGCCGATCGCGCCGATGATCCCGGCGAGGGAGGTGGCCGTGGAGCCCAGGACCGTGCGGCTCAGCAGCGGGACGGCCGAGAGGGAGGTCGCGGCGACGATGAGCAACAACCCCGCGCGGGTGCGCAGCCTCGACGGGGTGCGGGGTTCGCTGCGGGACTCGGCGACCGCCTCAGTGGCCGGCATGCGGGAGGTGCGCCAGGCGGCACCCCGGGCGGACAGCTGGACGGCGGCGGCCAGGAGCAGGACCGTGGCGAGGGCGGGAAGAGGGCTGAGGGTGAGCGGCAGGGCCTGCGGCAGGACCCCGCGGTCGACCAGGAGATCGCGGAACTGCCCGGCCAGCAGATAGCCCAGCGCCACGCCCGGCACCATCGCCACGCCCGCGATGAGCGTGGCCTGCGTCGCGGCAAGTCGCCGTATCTGCTTCGGAGTCGCGCCCACGGCCCGCATCAGGGCCAGGTCGCGCCGCTGCCCGCCGACCGCCACGGCCAGCGCGCTCGCCATGACGAAGCCGATGATCAGCAGGACGATGCCGGCCAGTGAACCGGCGAGCAGGATCAGCAGGGAGCGGGCGGCCCCGGCGCCGGGGGACTCGACGTCTCCCCGGTCGCCGCCGGTGGACACGGTGAGGCCGGTGCCCCGTACTTCGGCGCGGGCCGCGGTGGCGCCCCCGTCCTCGGCGTCGGGCTCGGTGCGCAGGGCGACCAGGTCGACGGTGCTGCCGCCGGACAGCTCTCGGGCCGTCGTATCGGCGAAGAGGATTCCGGCGCCGGGTGCGTCGACGACCGCGGAGAGACGGTAGTCGGTGGCGGGGCGGCCCACCGCGGCGATCCGTACCTGGTCGCCGACCTGGACTCCGGCGGCCCGCGCGGTCTCGCTGTCGAGGGCCACCTGACGCGAGCCGGCGGGCGCGGTGCCGTCGACCTCGGCGTCCTCGTACAGCTCCTGGGACGACCAGCCGTGCCCGGCCGTCTGCGGTTCCTCGGACGGTACGACCTGACCGCGCGCGTCGACGACGGCTGCGGGAAAGCCGATGTCGCCGACCGCCTTGGTGACGCCCGGCAGTTGGGACAGCTCGTCGACCAGCCGGGCCGGGACCGCCCCGCGCTCCGGGAGCGCGATCGGCAGGTCGGCGGGCGGGCGGTAGTTCTGGTCGGTGGAGACCACGACATCCGCTCCGGCGAGGCGGCCGGTGGGCAGCTGGGAGCGCAGGCCGGACTCGGCGAGGACGCCGGTGCCGGTGATGAGCGCCGCGCCGCCGAGGACCGCGCAGGCCACCGCGAGAAGTGCGGTGATGCGGTGGCCGGCCATGCGTACCGCGAGATGCAACATGGGTTACGCCTCTCCCAACGCGACGAGACGGGCGGCCAGTTCGGGCGCGGTCGGCTTGTACAGGGTCTCCGTCACGCGGCCGTCGGCCATGACCAGGGCCTGGTGCGCCTGGGCGGCGGCGGCCGGGTCGTGGGTGACCATCACGACGGTCTGGCGGAGTTCGTCGACGAGTTCGCGCAGCAGGTGGAGCACCTGGTGGGCGGTGCGCAGATCGAGGGCGCCGGTCGGTTCGTCGGCGAACACCACGGCGGGCTTGGCGACCAACGCCCGGACGATGGCGGCGCGTTGCTGCTGGCCGCCGGAGAGTTCGGCGGGCCGGTGGCTGAGCCGGTCGGCCAGTCCGACACGCGCCACCAGCGCCATCAGCCAGTCCTTGTCGGGGGCGCGGCCCGCCAGGCGCAGCGGCAGGGTGATGTTGTCGGCGATGCTGAGGGAGGGGACGAGGTTGTAGGACTGGAAGACGAAGCCGACGCGCTCACGGCGCAGTTCGGTGCGGCGGGTCTCGTTCAGGCCGCCGATCTCGTGGCCGTCGATGGCGACGCTGCCCTCGGTCGGGGAGTCCAGCCCGGCGGCGCAGTGCATCAGCGTGCTCTTGCCGGACCCGGACGGCCCCATCACGGCGAGGAAGGTGCCGTGCCTGACCGTGAGCGACACATCGTCCAGGGCTCGTACGCCACCCGGATACCTCTTGCTGACGTGCGCCAGCGCGATGGCGGGCGCGTGGCCCGTGACCGTACGGGGAGTTCCCGCGGAGGGCGCCCTCATCGCCGGCCCCGCAGCCGCTGCACGACGAGCGCGGTCACGCAGATCGCGGTGACCGCGCCGCACGCGAGGTGGATGTGGGTCGCCGCGCCGCTGTAGGAGGCGGCCATGTTGCCGACCACGCTGATCACCAGCACGACCCAGAGCGTCGTCCGGGCGAGGTCGGAGAGGGTCAGGGCGCGCGGCCGGGGGGTGTCCGTGTCGGCGGCGAGGTGGTAGCGGTCGGTGGTGGTCATGGCCTGCTCCTTGGCTCCTTCGGTGATGCGCTGTCGGTCACCGAAGCTACGGATCGTGACCCCCTGTCTCCGAGCCCGCAGGCCGCCCGGTTCGGGGTACAGCAGGCTGTACCTCTGTCCTCCTCCGTATGACGGCGCAGCGGCCGACCCCCTAGGGTCATTGACGTGCACGCCGAAACCGCCGCCCCCACGGACGGCAACAAGGCCGCCCCCGCCCGCCCCGGCATCCGGGAGACCGCCGTCCGCGCCGCCCGTGCTGCCGGCGCCGCGCTGGAACAGCTCGCCGGCGGGCTCGGTACCGCCGTGGTCGCGCTGGCCGTCCTGCTGTGGCTGCTGTTCGCCACCGTCACCGTTCCGCTCGGCGTCGGCCTGCTCATGGCACCCCAGGTGCTGCGCGCCCTGCACACGCTGGCCGACCGCGAACGCGCCCGGCTCGGCCGCTGGGGACCCGAGGTCATCGGCCCGGGTCCGGCCCCCACCCGGCTGCGGCTCGCCCTCGTCGACGCGACCACCCGGCGGGAGCTGCGCTGGCTGCTGCGCCACGCCACGCTGGGGTTCCTGCTCGGCTTCGTCGGTGTGCTGCTGCCGCTGATGGCCGTGCGCGACGCGCTGTTCCCGGCGTACTGGCGGCTGTTGCCGAAGGAGACCAACAGCACGTCGCTGGGGTTCGACCCCGCGCAGACCTGGCCGGACGCGCTCGCCGTCTCCCTGCTGGCCCTCGGCTGGATCGCGATCATCGTGGGGCTCACGCCGGGCATGGCACGGCTGCAGGCGGCGCCCGGACGGCGGCTGCTGTCCGCCGGGCCCGATGTCGACCTGTCCCTGCGGGTCGCCGAGCTGACCGCCACCCGGGCCGCCGCGCTGGACGCCCACGCCACCGAGCTGCGCCGGATCGAGCGCTCGTTGCACGACGGCACGCAGAACCGGATCGTCACCGTCACCGTGCTGCTCGGCGCCGCCCGCCGCATGGTGGCCCGGGATCCGGCCGGCGCCGAGGAACTGCTCGAACGTGCCCAGGGCGCCGCCGAACAGGCCCTCGCCGAACTCCGCGGCGTCGCCCGGGGCATCCTGCCGCCGGTGCTGGCCGACCGCGGCCTCGAAGGCGCCCTCAGCGGACTCGCCGCGTCCTGCGCGGTGCCCTGCCGGATCGACGTCGACGCGCCCGCGCGGTGCGCCGCGTCCGTCGAGGCGACCGCCTATTTCGTGGTCGCCGAAGCACTGACCAACATCGCCAAGCACAGCCAGGCCGACAACGCCACCGTCACCGTGCGCAGCCGCGGCGGCCTGCTGCATCTGACCATCACCGACGACGGCCGGGGCGGCGCGGACGAGGAGGGCGGCTCCGGACTGACCGGCATCCGCCGCCGGATCGCGGCCCTCGACGGCACCCTCGCCGTGACCAGCCCGCCCGGCGGCCCGACAACACTGGAAGTGGAACTGCCATGCGGAACATGACGAAGCGGGAGCGTTCATGCGGATCGTGATCGCCGAGGACGACCCGTTGCTGCGCGAGGGCCTCGCTCTCCTCCTGCGCGCCGAGGGCCTGGACGTCGTCGCCACCGCCGGTACGCCCGACGGCATCCTGGACGCCATCGACGAGCACAAGCCCGATGTCGCCATCCTCGACGTACGGATGCCGCCGACGCACACCGACGAGGGGATCGTCGCGGCGGTCGAGGCGCGGCGGCGCAGGCCCGACCTCGCCGTGCTCGTCCTGTCGGCCTACGTCGAGCAGAGCTTCGCCAGCGATCTGCTGGGCGGCGGAGTGGACAGGCTCGGCTATCTGCTGAAGGAACGGGTCGGCCGGGTCGAGGAGTTCCTCGACGCGCTGCGGCGCGTGGCGGAGGGCGGCACCGCCATCGACCCCGAGGTGGTCGCCCAGCTGTTCACCCGCAGCCGCGAGGACACCCGCCTGGAACGGCTCAGCCCCCGGGAGCGGGACGTGCTCGCGCTGATGGCCGAGGGGCTCGGCAACAGCGCCATCGCCGAGCGGCTCGTCGTCACCGACGGCGCCGTGCACAAGCACATCCGGAGCATCTTCGCCAAGCTGGATCTGTCGCCGCAGGACCAGGTGGACCGGCGGGTGGCGGCGGTGCTGCGGTACCTGGAGGACGTACAGCGAAGGGGCTGAGGTACAGCAGGCTGTACGTCGCCACGGCAGCAATCCCCACCGCACAGAGGCCAGTTGGCCGGATCGTCCGGAAGCCGCCGGCTTCCTAGGTTGGTGTCCGCATCGCAGTGAGCGGTGCGGACACCGACCCGCAAGGAGCACCCGCAATGAAGCGCACCGCCACCGCCCTGGTCGCCGCGATCGCCGCGTCCGTCCTGACGATCCCCGTGGCGTCCGCCGCGGCCAACTCCTCCCCGCAGTCCTCCCACGACTCGCTGCGGGACCGGGTGAACGCCGTGATGGAGACCGGGGAGACCGTCGGCGCCCTCGCCCGCTCGACGGGCCCGTACGGCAAGCAGCGCTCGGCCACCGCGGGCGTCAGCGACAAGGCCACCGGCGAGGCCGTGCGGCCCGGGGACCGGTTCAGGATCGCCAGCGCCAGCAAGACGTTCGTCGCCACGGTGGTGCTGCAACTGGCGGGCGAGGGGCGGCTGTCGCTGGACGACACCGTCGAGGACTGGCTGCCGGGCGTGGTCTCCGGCAACGGCAACGACGGCAGCAGGATCACCGTACGGCAGCTGCTCCAGCACACCAGCGGGCTGTTCAACTACACGGCGGACTTCCCGGCGTTCACCAGCGTGGACGGCTTCGAGGCCGGCCGGTACACGACCTGGACCGACGAACAGCTGGTCGCGATCGCGATGAAGCACCAGCCGGACTTCGCGCCGGGCACCAAGTGGTCGTACTCCAACACGGGTTACATCCTCGCCGGAATGATCATCAAGAAGGCCACCGGCCACAGCTGGCAGCAGGAGGTCACCCACCGCATCATCAAGCCGCTGCACCTGAGCCACACCTCCGCCCCGACCACCCAGACCCACATCCCCGGCCGCCATCTGCGCGGCTACTCCAACTTCGAGGGCTCCGGCGCGACGATCGACGTCACCGAGTTCAACCCGTCCGCGGGGAGCGCGGCAGGCGGCATGATCAGTACGTCGGCCGATCTGACCCGCTTCTACCAGGCGCTGCTCGGCGGTCACCTGCTCCGCCCGGCCGAGATGAAGGCGATGAAGACGACCGTACGCGCCGCGGAAATGGACGAGGTCTGGGCCGGCGCGCGCTACGGCCTCGGCCTGATGGAGGTCCCGCTGTCCTGCGGCGGCTCGTACTACGGCCACGGCGGCGACCTCCCCGGTTACACCACCCGCGACGGCGCCACCGCCGACGGCCGCCGGGTCGTCGTGCTGGCGACCACCGGCGACGGAGCGGCCGACCTGTCCACCGAGCACGCGCGGAACAAGCTGATCGACGGGGAGCTCTGCTCCTGAGACCCACCGAGACCGTTCAGGCCCGGAGCGCAACGCTTCGGGCCTGTCCGGCATTCCGGCCACTTCCCTCCTTCCGCGCACGGCCGCCACCGGATCACCATGGCCAAGTGCCGTGATGTGCCGATGAGTTGGGGTGATCTCCGATGGACAAGTCGACGATCGACGCGATTCCGGAGTACGGGACCAGCCGGGCGCCGGGCTGCCCCTTCGATCCCGCGCCGGCCATGGTGGCCCGGCGGGAGGAGGGCCCCGTGGTGCGGGTGCGGCTGTGGGACGGCAGCACCCCGTGGCTGGTCACCGGATACGCCGAGCACCGGGCCGTGCTGAGCGACCCCAGGGTCAGCGTCGTCCCGACCACCCCCGGCATGCCGAGGCTGTCCCCGTCGGAGGTGCACGCGGAGGCGACGGCACCCGCGCTCAGCTTCATCCTGATGGACGACCCCGAGCACGCCCGGCTGCGGCGGATGGTCACCGGTGCCTTCTCCGTCAAGCGGATCGAGGCGATGCGGCCGGTCGCGCAGCGGATCGTGGACGAGCGGATCGACGCGATGCTGGCGGGCCCGAACCCGGCCGACCTGGTGGAGGCGTTCGCGCTGCCGGTGCCCTCGCTGGTGATCTGCGAGCTGCTCGGAGTGCCGTACGACAGCCATGACTTCTTCCAGCGCAACAGCAGGGTCATCATCAACCGCGACTCCACCGGCGAGGAGCGGCGGGAGGCCATGATCGCGCTGTACATGTACCTGGACGGGCTGGTCGGCGAGAAGCTCGACGACCCCGGCGAGGACCTGCTCTCCGGGCTGACCGGGCGGATCAAGGGCGGTGAGCTGTCCCGCGAGGAAGCGGTGCAGATGGGCGTGCTGATGCTGTTCGCCGGCCACGAGACCACCGCCAACATGATCGCGCTGGGCACGCTGGCCCTGCTGGAACACCCCGGCCAGCTGGACCGCCTGCGCGAGAGCGACGACCCGAAGTTCGTCGCACGCGCGGTGGAGGAGCTGCTGCGCTATCTGACCATCACGCACGGCGGGACGCGGCGCGTGGCGCTGGAGGACCTCGAGATCGGCGGACAGCTCATCCGCGCCGGCGAGGGCATCGTCGTCGTCAACGAGACCGCCAACCGGGACGCCGCCGTCTTCGGCGACGACCCCGACCGGCTCGACCTACACCGCGACGCGCGCCGCCATGTCACCTTCGGCTACGGCATCCACCAGTGCCTCGGCCAGTCGCTGGCCCGCATGGAACTCCAGGTCGTCTACGGCACCCTCTACCGCCGCGTCCCCACCCTGCGCCTGGCCGCGGGCATCGACGACATCCCCTTCAAGCACGACGGGTTCATCTATGGCGTGTACGAACTGCCGGTCGCCTGGTGAGCGGCAGCCGCGGACAGCCGTAAACCTCCGGGCAGACGGCCGGAGTTGTGCTCAGGGGGCGTGTGGAGCGCCGATGGCTTCGGGCCGGGCCGGTGCGCTCCCCCGTTCCGGTGATCGGCATAGATCGCACTGTCGGACATAAGCCCTCGCGCTCTATCCATGAACACATGGATGAACTTCGCACGCCTGCCAGTCATCATCCGTTCTCCCGGCGCCGGTTCACCACCGCGGCGACCTTGGGACTGACCGCGACGGGATCCGCCGCCGTAGCCGCGCCCGCCGTTCCCCAGCAGGTCCCCGCCGCCCCCGCCGCGCCCTGCCCACCACGTTCCACCGACGGCTGGTCCACCTGCCTCGCCGTCGCCCGCGCGCTGCTGGTCGTCGGTGAGGACAACAAACCGCTCGTGCCCGGGTACAAGAAGATCATCGACTCGGGGCTGCCCCGGCCGAGAACCAAGGGCGGCAAGAAAGTGCTCGTGCTCGGTGCCGGGCCCGCCGGGCTGGTGGCCGCCTGGCTGCTGAAGCGGGCCGGGCACCAGGTGACGCTGCTGGAGGCCAACGGCAACCGGGTCGGCGGCCGGATCAAGACCTTCCGGACCGGCGGGCACGAGGACGCGAAGCAGCCGTTCGCCGATCCGGAGCAGTACGCCGAGGCCGGGGCCATGCGGATCCCCGGCAGCCATCCGCTGGTGATGAGCCTCATCGACCAACTCGGCGTCAAACGACGGCCGTTCCATCTCGTCGACGTCGACGGCGAGGGAAAACCCGTCAACCGCGCGTGGCTTCATGTCAACGGGATCCGAGTCCGGCGCTCCGACTACGCGAAGTCACCGCGCAGGATCAACCGTTCCTTCGGGGTGCCCCGCAAGTACTGGGACACGCCCTCCGCCACGATCCTGCGCGCCGCTCTGGATCCCGTGCGCGACGAGTTCAGCACGGTCGGGCCGGACGGAAAGCGCGTCGACAAGCCCATGCCCGAACGGGTCGAGGGCTGGGCGCGGGTGATCCAGCGGTACGGGGACTGGTCCATGTACCGCTTCCTGACCGAGCAGGCGGGCTTCGACGAGCGTACCGTCGACCTCATCGGCACCCTGGAGAACCTGACCTCGCGGCTGCCGCTGTCCTTCGTGCACAGCTTCATCAGCCAGTCGCTGATCAGCCCGGACACCGCGTTCTGGGAGCTGGTCGGGGGCACGGCGACACTGCCGGACGCGTTGCTGCGGGAGGTGGGCGACGTGGTGCGGATGGACCGCCGGGTCACGCACATCGAGTACTGGGACGCCGACCGCACCACCGGCAGCCATGTCCGCAAGGGCGGGCCGCACGTCTGGGTCGACACGGTGTCCGAGGGACGCGACGGCAAGGTCGTACGGGAGGAGTTCACCGCCGACCTCGCGATCGTCACCGTGCCCTTCTCCGGGCTGCGACAGGTGCAGGTCGCCCCGCTGATGTCGTACGGCAAACGGCGTGCGGTCGCCGAGCTGCACTACGACAGCGCCACCAAGGTGCTGCTCGAGTTCAGCCGCCGGTGGTGGGAGTTCGACGAGGGCGACTGGAGGCGCGAACTCGACGCCGTACGGCCCGGGTTGTACGACGACTACCGGCAGGGGAAGGCGCCCGCCGACGGAAGTCTCCTCGGCGCGCACCCCTCCGTACCGCCGGGGCACATCAGCCCGGCGCAGCGCGTGCACTACGCCGCGAACCGGTGGGCCGCCCGCGACCAGCCCGAGGCGGCGGACATCGTCGGCGGCGGCTCGGTCTCCGACAACTCCAACCGGTTCATGATCAACCCCTCCCATCCAGTGCCCGGCAGCAAGGGCGGCGTCCTCCTCGCCTCCTACAGCTGGGCCGACGACGCCTCCCGCTGGGACTCCCTCGACGACGACGCCCGCTACCCGCACGCGCTGCGGGGCCTGCAGCAGGTGTACGGACAGCGCATCGAGGTCTTCTACACCGGCGCGGGCCGCACCCAGAGCTGGCTGCGCGACCCGTACGCATACGGCGAGGCCTCCGTTCTCCTCCCCGGCCAGCACACGGAACTCCTCGCGGCCATCCGCGCACCCGAGGGACCGCTGCACTTCGCCGGGGACCACACCTCGGTCAAGCCGTCGTGGATCGAGGGGGCGCTGGAGTCGGGCGTGCGGGCGGCGCTGGAGGTGCACACGTCCTAGGGCCGTGGTGGAACCCCAGTGTCGATGTGCGGCATCAGGACGGCTCCGCGTCGTACGCGTGCCGGGCCTGATCAACCTTCTCCAGGTTGTCCGACGCCCACTCGGCAAGGTGGGCGAAGAGCGGGGCGAGGCTGCGGCCGAGGTCGCTGATCTCGTACTCGACGCGGGGCGGGACCTCCGGGTGGTACGTGCGCACGATCAGGCCGTCGCGCTCCAGTTGCCGCAGCCGCTGGGTCAGCACCTTCGGCGTGATCTTCGTGATCCGCCGCTCCAGCTCGACGAAGCGCTGCCGGCCGTAGGTGTGGAGGGCCCAGAGGATCGGTGTGGTCCAGCGGCTGAAGACGATGTCCACGACCGGGCTGATGGGGCAGGCGAGTTCGGGGTCGGAGGTCGACGTCCAGGTCTTCGCTTCGGCGGCCATAGGTACATCCCCCTGAGGTAGTCACTTTCCTCTGGGTACCTACTATACCGGCGGTGTTAGCGTCCTCCCGTTGGCGCAAATGCGCAGATGACAAGGGGAGTTGACCATGATCGTGGTGACGGGGGCGACCGGCAATGTGGGGCGGTCGCTCGTACGGATTCTGGTGGACGCCGGTGAGCCGGTGACCGCGACCTCGCGCTCCGCCGTGGAGGCGGAACTGCCGCAGGGGGTACTGCGCCGGGCGGCGGACCTCATCGACGCGGAGAGTCTGCGGCCCGTTCTCGACGGCGCCGACACGCTGTTCCTCCAGGACGGGGGTCCGAGCGCCCATCGGCTCGACCCCGCGCACCTCGTCGATGTCGCCAAGGCCGGCGGCGTACGGCGGATCGTGCTGCTGTCGTCCCAGGGGGTCGCGACCCGGCCAGGCTCCGCCTCGCACGGGGAGGCGGCCCGGTCCATCGAGGACGTCGTACGGCAGTCCGGGCTGGAGTGGACCGTCCTGCGGCCCGGCGGCTTCGCCTCCAACACCTACGCGTGGGCCGAGTCGGTGCGTACGACGCGGACCGTCACCGCGCCGTTCGGCGACGTCGGGCTGCCCGTCGTCGACCCGGACGACATCGCGGCGGTCGCGGCGGTCGCGCTGCGGGCGGGCGGTCAACATGGCGGGCAGGTCTACGAGTTGACCGGCCCCGCTGCCGTCACGCCCAGGCAGCAGGCCGCGGCGATCGGGGCCGCGCTCGGCGAGCCGGTGCGGTTCAGCGAGCAGTCCCGTGATGAGGCCCGCGCGCAGATGCTGCGGTTCATGCCCGAGCCCGTCGTCGAGACGACCCTCGACATCCTCGGCGAGCCCAACCCGGCGGAGCTGCGGATCAGCCCGGACACCGAACTGGTCCTCGGGCGGGCGCCGGGTACGTACGCCGGCTGGGCGCATCGCAACGTCGCCGCCTTCCGCTGACGTCCCAGCTCACGCGGGCCGCACCAGCCCCGTGTCGTAAGCGAAGATCACCGCCTGCACCCGGTCCCGTGCCCCGATCTTCGCCAGCACCCGGCTCACATGGGACTTGACCGTGGACTCGGCGAGCGAGAAGCGCTCGGCGATCTCGGTGTTGCTCCAGCCGGTGGCCATCGCGGTGAGGACCTCGCGTTCGCGTTCGGTGAGGGCGGCGAGGCGGCGTTCCTGGTCGGGGGTCTGGCCCGGCAGGCGGTCGGTGAAGGCGTCGATGAGCTTGCGGGTCAGGCCGGGTGCGATGACGGCGTCGCCGACGGCCACGGCCCGGATGCCGGCGATCAGTTCGTCGGGCAGGGCGTCCTTCAGGAGGAAGCCGCTGGCGCCGGCGCGCAGCGCCGAGTACGCGTACTCGTCCAGGTCGAACGTGGTCAGGACGAGGACGCGGGAGCGGCCGCCGGACTGGACGATGCGGCGGGTGGCCTCGATGCCGTCCATGCCCGGCATCCGGACGTCCATCAGCACGACGTCGGGGCGGAGTTCGGCGGTCATCCGGACCGCCTCGGCGCCGTGGGTGGCCTCGCCGACCACGCTCAGGTCGGGGTGCTGCTCCAGGAGCATGCTGAAGCCGAGCCGCTGCAGGGCCTGGTCGTCGACGATGAGGACGGTGGTCATAGCGGGCGCTTCTCCGTGGAGGTGGATGCCGGGGTGGTCGCGATCTCGAAGCGGGCGTGGACGGTCCAGCCGCCGCGGTCGTTGGGGCCGGCGGTGACACTGCCGCCGTACAGCGCGGCGCGTTCGCGCATGCCGACCAGGCCTCGGCCCTCGTCGCTCACGCGCGCGTGCAGCGATGGTCCGGTGTCCTCGACGGTGACGTCGACGGCGTCGTCGTCCGCGGTGATCGTGACCTGGACGGTCGTGTCGGCCGCCGCGTGCTTGAGGGTGTTGGTGAGGGCCTCCTGGACGACGCGGTAGACGGCGAGCTGGAGGCTGGGCGGCAGGTCGGTGCGGTGGCCCTCGGTGTGCAGGGTGACGGCGGGGCCGGCGGCGCGGACGCGCTCCAGCAGCGGGGTGAGATCGCTGAAGCCCGGCTGGGGGGCGAGGGGGGTGCCCTCGGCGGTGGTCTTCTCGTCGTCGCCGATGACGGCGAGGAGGCGGCGCAGTTCGGCGAGGGCGCCCCGGCCGCTGTCGGCGATGATGCGCAGGGTCTCGGCGCCGCGCTTGGGTTTGGCCTCGGTCAGTCCGGCGGCGCCGTTCGCGAGGCCGACGATGACGGCGAGGGTGTGGCCGAGGATGTCGTGCATCTCCCGGGCGACGCGGGCACGTTCGGCGGCGGCGGCGAGCCGGACGCGCTGGTCCCGCTCCACCTCCAGGCGCAGGGCGCGTTCGTGCAGGGCCCTGATGTACGCGTTCACCACCCGGCCGACCAGGCCCGCCGCGGCGACCGCCGCCACGAGGGCCGACTGGATGATCGCCACCACCGGAGCCTGCAGGCCGGTGTCCCGGCCGTCGTCGCGCAGGACGGTGGACACGGACGTCTGCGCGACGGCGACGGCCAGACAGACCGCCACCTGAACGGGCCGGCTGCTGCGGCCCACATTGAGCAGTGCCAGCACACGCGCGGCCTCGGACCCGGTGTTGGCGTCCAGGGGGAGAGCCACCGTGGAGACGACCGAGGTGAGGGCGAAGACCAGGATCGGCCGCCGCTGCCGCCACAGCAGCGGGACGCAGAAGGCGGCCATCAGGACCAGCAACGTCGGTACACCGGGCCCGGTGCCGTCCCCCGCGTCCTGGAGCGCGGGAATACCGAACGCCACGCAGAACAACGGACCCGCCCAGCGCCTGACCCAAGGACGATTCCGGTCGGCCTCCACCACCCGCTTGAGCGCACGCATGACCGCGACGTCCGAGCGCCGTTCGGCCCCGCCCAGCAGGGTCTCGGGCGGGACGGAGGCCACCGGCTGCCCGGCGGCGGTCGGTCCTGTCACGTCGTACGCCCTCTCGGTACAGGGGCCGCCCGCCGGTCCCCGGGGGGAGTGGGACCGGCGGGCGGGGCGGGTGGTCACGGCTGGGGTCGGGGCCGTACGCCTGCTTCGGATCGTACGGCCGACCGCTCAGCCCCTGCCGGTGGGCACGGGCTCGGGCTCCCGGTCGCTCTCCGGGGCCTTGTCGAGCAGGTGCCGCAGCTTCTCGCCCTCCACGTCCACGTTGGGCAGCAGGCGGTCCAACCAGCGGGGCAGCGACCAGGCCCGTCGGCCCAGCAGCGCCATCACCGCCGGAACGATGGTCATCCGGACCACGAAGGCGTCGAAGAAGACGGCGGCGGCCAGGCCCAGGCCGATCGACTTGATCATCGCCTCGTCGCTGAAGACGAACCCGGCGAACACGGAGATCATGATGACCGCGGCGGCCGTGACCACCCGGGCCCCGTGCCGGAAACCGGCGACGACCGCCTCCCTCGCCTCGGCCCCGTGGACGTACTCCTCCCGCATCCGGGTCACCAGGAAGACCTGGTAGTCCATCGCGAGGCCGAACACCACGCCGACCAGGAAAATCGGCAGGACGCTCACGATCGGGCCGGTCTGTTCGACGCCGAAGAGGTCCGCGAGCCAGCCCCACTGGAAGACCGCGACGACGACGCCGAGGGTGGCGAGGACGCTCAGCAGGAAGCCCGCGGCGGCCTTGATCGGGACCAGGATCGAGCGGAACACCAGCATCAGCAGGACCAGCGCCAGGCCGACGACCACGCACAGGTACGGGATCAGCGCGTCGTTGAGCTTGTCGGAGATGTCGATGTTGAGGGCGGTGGTGCCGGTGACCATCAGCTCGGCGCCGGAGTCGTCGTGGAGCTGCGGGCCCCGGTCGCGGATCTCGGAGACCAGGTCGACGGTCTGCTCGCTGGAGGGGGAGGAGCCCGGGACGGCGCGGATCAGGGCGACGTCGCCGGTCTGGTTGAACGTCGCGGGGCTCACCGAGGCGACGTCGGGCAGACCGTCGAGGAGGGTGACCGCGTCATTCGCGGCGGCCTTGGGGTCGTCGCTGCCGCGGGCGTCGACCACGACCGTCAGGGGGCCGTTGTAGCCGGGGCCGAAGCCGTCGGTGACGGTGTCGTAGGCGGTGCGCTGGGTGCTGCCGGGGGTGGCCGACTCGTCGCCGGGCATGCCGAGTTGGAGCGAGAGGGCCGGGATGGCGAGCAGCAGCAGACCGGCGACCGAGACGCCGAGGATCTTGACCGGGTTGCGCAGCACGAACATCGACCAGCGCACCCCCATCGGCTCGCGCTCGCCGTTCTCGATCGCCTTCATCCGGCGCGTTTTCAGTTTCCCCGTCGCGATGCGGGGACCGGCGAAGCCGAGCATCGCGGGCAGCAGGGTGAGCGCGATGACCACGGCGACGACGACAGCGAAGGCGGCGCCGAGACCGATGTCGGACAGGACCTTGATGCCGATGACGCTCAGCCCGGCCAGCGCGATGACCACGGTCAGCCCCGCGAACACCACCGCCGAACCGGCCGTACCGAGCGCGCGTCCGGCAGCCTCCTCCGGCTTGTGCCCGTCACGCAGCTCCCCCCGGTACCGGGAGACGATGAACAGGGCGTAGTCGATGGCGACCGCCAGGCCCAGCATCAGCGCCAGCGTGCTGGTGTTGGAGCTCAGGTCGATGAACGCGCTCGCGACGGTGATCCCCAGGATCGCCGCGCCGACCCCGAACAGCGCGGTCAGCAGCGGCAGTCCGGCCGCGACCAGCGAGCCGAAGGTGATGACCATGACGACGGCGGCGACCGCGATACCGATCAGCTCGGCCGCGCTCTGGTGGGGCTGCTCGCTGACGGCCGTGCCGCCCATGCTGACCGCGAGACCCGCCCGCTCGCCCTTCCCGGCGATCTCCTCCAGGTCATCACGGGCCCGGTCGGTGACCTCGGTCTCCGTGACCTCGTACGTCACCTGCGCATAGGCGACCGTGCCGTCCTTGCTGACGGTGCCGCCGGTGTACGGGTCGGCGACGCTCGCCACCTGCTCGGCCTTCCCGAGGTCCCCGACGAGCGACTCCACCTCGGTCTTGTGGACCCCGGACGTCAGCTTCTGCCCGTCCGGCGCCTCGAACACCACCCGCGCCGTGGCCCCGTCCGCCGACGCCTGCGGAAACTCCTTCTCCAGCAGGTCCAGCGCCTTCTGGGACTGCGTGCCGGGGATGGTGAACGCGTCGGACGTGCTGGCGCTGACACCGGCGGCCCCGATGCCGACGGCCGCCAGCACGGCTATCCACAGCATCAGGACGAGCCGTCGTCGCCGGAACGAGAACCGGCCCAGCCGGTAGAGGAACGTGGCCACGGAGAACTCCCGGAGGGGGTACGAGGAACGTGCCCCCACGCTAGGAACGTATTGCCGCGGCTCCTTGGGCCCGGAGAGGTGAATACGGCCGCCGGCACCGGTACTGCGGTGCCATGCGGCCGTCATCCGTCAGGTGTACTCCGTCCGAGACCTACGTGCTGGAGTGGTAGTAGACAGCCTGGCGGGCTCGCTCCAGTGGTGAAGCTCGCTCGGCATAGCCGCTCCACCTGGTGTGCTTGATGCGGGCCGTGTGCGTGCCTGTGTAGACCTTCACCAGCGACTGATGGTCACGGGTGAGCGGATTGTCGTTGGGCAGATTCCTGTACTGGATCTTGTGCTGCGCATGTGCGCCGACACCGGAACCTTCGGAGACGACCGCATCGTCAAACGATGAAAGCAGGGTCCAGTCGGTGCCCATCTGTGACCGGTAGAGGTTTTCCCCGAGGCTGTTGATGAAAGAGCTCCCCCTTTCCATCTGCCGGGCCTGGCGGAACTGGTCTTGGTACTCGCCCCAATTCGTGCCGTCGTGGGGGGTGCCGAGCGTCACGACATCCTCGATGTAGAGGTACTCCGGCCAGCCGTCCGTCCCACCCTTCAGAGCGACGTGGCGGAGCATGGTGCGGACGATCAGGCCGCCCATGGAGTGGGCGACGATGTCGACCTTCTTGTTGTCCCTCGAGTACAGATTGTGAATTCGCCGCGCGAACGCCTTCGCAACCGTGTTGAGCGACGTGTTGCGGTCACCGCGGAAGTTGTAAGAGCAGTTCGAGTTGCCGTTGTAGTACCCGTACGTGTACAGGTTCCCGTCCCAGTGCTTGTTCCTGAACAGGGTCCCGGCGTTCTTGAAGTAGTCCTCGCAGTCGTGCGTTCCGGCCGGGGCGTAACCGTGGATGAAGATGACGGTTTCCTCGCTGTTGCGTCGACTCGGGCCGGCAGCATTCGCCGGTGCGGCCGCGGTCAACATGATCGCGAGGGCCACCAGGGCGCTGATGAACAGCGTGACAAATCTTCGGGTCCGTTGCATGGCTCAGCCCTTTCAGACGGCTACGCGCAGGCGGGCAGGGTGTTGCGCGAGAAGCTGCGCACGTTGGTGGTGGTCTGGGCGTTGTCGCGGCCGTACCTACCGACCCAGACCACGAGCTTCTCGCTGTTGTACGCCCCGGCGTAGACCTTGCCCTGGGCTTCGATCCGGTCATCCGCGAGGGCATCTCCCTCAATGGGCCAATTGCTCTGCGACACGTAGAAGTTCCAGTTGGCGTTGTCGCCCGAGTTGTTCCACGCCGAGAAGCGGAATGCCGTCGAACTCTCCTTGCACATGTACACGGTGACCCCGGCCTTCCAGCCCAGCGCCTTGCCGTAGGTCGCCAGCTTCCGCCAGGTCTGGGGTCCGACCCTGCCGTCGACGCCGATGTTGGCGTCGTCCTGGAACGACCGGACGCGGCTGCGCGTCCCCGAGCCGTACACGCCGTCCACGCTGAGCCCGCCCAGGTTCTTCTGGAGCAACTTCACGCAGGTGCCACGGCTGCCGTAGCTCAGGTAGGTGCTGGAACAGCTCGCGGCCTGAGCTGAGGGAGCGGACGCCGCGACGAACGCGAACGTCGAGGCCACCACGGTGAGGGCTGTGGCCGAAGCCGTCAGCGCACGGTGGCGAGAGGTGGCAGACATGGCGGACCTTTCATCGATGATGTGGGCGTCCCGCGAGAGGACGCGGTCTCAGATGGCGCAGGAAGTGAGGTCGTGCGCAGCCGCCACGGCCGGTGTCAGCCCCCGTACGTCCCCCGTACGACGGGGACAGTAGCCCGGCCCGGTCGCTGAGTGTGACGGTCGTTCGCCCCACAAGGCACTACCCTTGCGTCCATGCGGCTCGGGGGACACGCGGGGAACAGGGCTGGAGTCGCTCAGCCGATGGACGGGCCCAGGGCCGGCGAGCGCCTGGTGATCCTGACCCTTGAGCGGTACGGAGTGTGGCTGCGGTCCACCGTGTTCTGCCTCTGCGGTGCGTTGGGCGTCGTCTCGGCGGACGGGGCGGAGATTGCCCCGGCGCTGTCTCTGCTGGTGCCCGCTCTCCTCGCCTGCGCTGTGCGGCTCTACGCGCTGCGCCGCCCGCTCCCGCCCGCCCTGCTGTGGCCGTTGGACGCTGCCGTCATGGTGCTGACGGGGCTGTCTCAGCCGGTGCTCGGCGGCGACGGCGCGGAGGTGATGGTGGAGGCGATCGTCAGCATCAGCGTCATCACCTTCCAGCACGAGTGGGCGACGCGACCGGCGGCCGGGGCCGCGCTGGCCGCGTTGGGGGTCGCCGTCTGCGCGCTCGGCGACCTTCTCTCCTCGCCCGGTAACAGCCCGGAGTTGCTACCCCTGGTGCGCATCCTCGTCCTGGCGGGCCTGTCGAGAGCCGCTTACCTCATCGTCCGGGCGCGGGCCAGGGCCGCCGACCGGTCGGCCGCACTCAGGGCGGCGTCGCGCCGGGAGGCCGAAGTCGCCGCCGCACGGAGAGCGGCCGAGCGCGAGTACCTGGCGACCCTGCACGACACGGCGAGCGCGACGCTGCTGATGGTCTCCCAGGGCGACGGCCGGGACTGGTCGTGGCTGCCTCCGCGTGCCCGACAGGATCTGGAGGCGCTGTCCGCCGTGCCCGGATTCGAGACGGGGAACGTCGACCTCGCGGCACTTCTCGGCTGTGTGCCCGAGGGTGAGGGCCGGGACAGGGTGCGGCTCAAGACGCGCATCGACGGCCCGCTCACGGTCCCGTCCGGCCCTGGGCTCGCGATATTCAACGGGGTCCGGGAAGCCGTCACCAATGTGGCACGCCATGCCGGGGTGCGGGAGGCGGAACTCAGGGCATGGGCGGAGGAGGACGGCGTCGTGGTCGAACTGTCCGACGCGGGGCGGGGTTTCGACCCGGAGTCCGTCCCCGCACGGCGCCGGGGCATCTCCGGTTCCATCATCGGCCGGATGCACGCGGTCTCAGGCTCCGCTTCCGTCACCTCGCATCCGGGCATCGGGACCCGCGTGCAGTGGCGCTGGCACGACCGGGTCCAAGCCTCACCGGCAGGGGACGCGGCCCAGGTGACGGGCCTACCGCGCCCGCCCCGCGCCCGGGCACACACGGCCGTCGTCCGCCTCATCCGCAGGCAGCTGCTGTACGGGGCCCAACTGGCCGCGCTGCTGATCAGCCTGCTGTCGCAGTTCGCCCTGTCGCTGCACCAACTCACGGCCCACCAGGGCGTCTACCGCCCCGCATGGGCACAGACGGCGGCCTTCGTCTGCCTCGCCGCCGTCGCGGCGACCGGGGCCGCCCATCTGCTGCGCGGCAGGCAGATCCCGCCGAGGGTGCGCTGGTGGAGCCTGGGCGCGGTGCTGGCCGTCTCGGCGACAGGCGCGTTCACGCTCCCGCCGGAGCGGTTGACAGGGGCGCAGGACTGGGTGTTCGGACTGGTCGGCTGGCACGCGCTGTTCCTGCTGGCAGACCTGCGGGTCAGGGCGTTCACGGCATTCCTCGGGGCGCATCTGGGGCTCAACGCGACCGCCGTGTTCCTGTTGGGGGCGCCCACCGCCGCGGAGTCGGCCGTCATGGGGATCGCCGCGATATCCACCTGCGGCTTCCAGCTCTCCGTCGGTGTACTCATGACGCACCTGCTGCACGGCACGGCGCCTGCCGCGGGGACCGCGGCCGCACAGGAGGAAGAACTGCGCACCCGGGAACGCATCCACGAGAACATGCAGCGTGATCACAAAGAGCGCTACCGCACCCTGATGGCGACGACAGTGCCGCTGCTCGTGGGCCTCGGCCACGGCGTGCTGAGCCCGCACGACGAGGACGTCAGGCTGCGGTGCGGCGTGGAGGCGGCCCGGATGCGCCGCCTGTTCGCGGAAGGCGATGCCGTCCTGGACCCGCTGCTGAACGAGGTGCGGGCGTGCGTCGAGGTGGCCGAGCACCAGGGGGTGACGGTGAGTCTGGCCGTACGAGGCCGCCCGGGTGAGGTGCCTGTGGAGGTACGCAGGGAGTTGGTCGACCCGGTGGCGGTGATTCTGGGCCGTACCCGCTCGACCGCGCGGGTCACTGTCGTGTGGACACCCCGCGCGGTACGCGTGAGCGTGATCAGCGAGGACTGCACCGACAGCCATGCCACGGGAGAAGCCGCTCCGGCACACGGCCGTGCCACGGAGGCGAGCGTGAGCGTGGCCAGAACGACGCGCGGCGGAAGTGTGTGGGTGGAAGCCGACTGGAGAAGACCGGTGCCCCAGGGAGTTGAACTGGCATGAGTGACAACGCACCGGTCAGCGTGGTCGTCGTCGACGACCATCCCGCCATCCTCTCGGGCGTGGAGGCGTGGTACGCCGCATCGCGGCGGCCCATCACCGTGGTCGCGGCCGGCGGCTCCGTACGGGAAGCCTGGACCGAGCCGGGCAGCACGGCCGATGTCGTCGTCCTGGACCTGCAACTGGGGGAGGAGGGCCCCGCCTTCGGCAGCCTTCGAAAACTCGTCGACGCCGGGCGGCAGGTGGTCGTCTATTCGATGCGGGACGACGAGAAGACGGCGCTCAGCTGCCTGGACCTGGGAGCCGCGACCTTTCTGACCAAGAGCGAGGGACGGCAGCACCTGGTCGAGGCGACGCTGGCAGCAGCCGATGAGCGGCCCTACATGCCGCCCGCACTGGCCGGCGCGCTGGGCACGAACACCCGCGCCGACCGCCCCCAGCTCTCCGTACGCGAGGAGAACGTGCTCATCGAGTGGTTCCAGTCGGAGTCGAAGGAGCTGGTCGCGCAGCGCCTCGGCCTCTCCGTACGGACGGTCAACTCGTATCTGGACCGCGTGCGGATCAAGTACGCGAACGTCGGCCGCCCCGCGCGGACCAAGGCGAGCCTGGTGGCCCGCGCCATCCAGGACGGGCTGGTCGACGTGAACGACCTCTGAGAGGTCGCCCCGTCCCGGTACGCGAACGACACCGCACCGGCTCGCTGACGCGAACCGGTGCGGCGTCACTCAGCGTTGGCTAGCCGGCGTTGATCAGGTGGTGCGGCGGGACCTTCACCGTGCGGGCACCCGGGGTGCCGCCGAGGACGATCTTGCGCAGGGCCACGTTGTTCGCGGTGGTGGTTTCCTTCAGGCGCTTCTCCGGGTTGGCGACGACCTGGATGTAGTACGTACCGTTCGGCACGTCCGTGATGTCGAAGGACTGGCCGGGGATGTCCTGGACGTAGGTGTCACCGGAGCCGACGTCGAGGACTTCGCGGACGGAGATGGCGTTCTCCTCGCCGCAGGCGGACTCCAGGTCGGTGTTGTACGGGCGGAAGTTGGCGTTCTTGACCGTGTAGTCGACGGCGTCGGTGTTGGCGAGGCAGAACGCCTCCTTGCCGCTGCGGACCTCCTTCGTCTGGTCCGCGTTGAGCAGGCGGTAGCTGGCGAAGTCGGTGAAGTGCCAGTGCTCGTGGCCCTCGCGCGGGTCCCACTCCATCGTGCCGGTGGGGGTGTAGCCGACCTGCTTGCCGTTCGCGTCGTAGAAGTACTGGTAGGCGTCCATCAGGTCCTTGCCGGGGCTGCGGAAGCCGTCCACGACGAGGGGGGCGGGGCCCGCGTTCCAGACGTTGGCGGCGAAGGTGAGGTAGTCCTTGCCGGGTACGTCGCCGTCCGCGCCATCGCTCATGCGGATGTTGAAGGCGGGCAGCGAACGCAGGTCGGGCTTGGGCACATTGGCCGGGACGCCCGCCCGGCCGGTGGGCCGCTTGGAGGCCGGCTTCAGTGCGGGAGCGATGCGGGAGCCGTCGGTGTGGCCGCGTCCGTCGCCCAGGTGGTGGGCGAGGCCCCGGTCTTCGAGGGCATGCGAGAGGGCGCCCGGCGTGGGGGCCTTGATGCCGGGCGGGTAGTGGTCGCCCGCGTGACCGCCGGCGCCTTGCCCGGAGTGGCCGGAGTGGGCGGTAAGTCCCGCACCGGGACCGTCGTTGCTGTCCTGACGCACCGTCACCTTGATCGTCGGCTGGCTGTCGGGCATGCCGAACAGATCCCGGTACTTCTTCGCCACCCGCACCTTCGCCGTGTACTCACCGACCGGCAGGTCCAGCGGCTTGTCGTAGTCGAAGGTGCTGGTGTTGGACGCCCAGCCCTTCTGCACGCCCCACACCGAGCCCAGCGTGAACGGGTTGGTCGGGCAGCTCTCCGGATAGCGGGAGGTCGCCGGGGCGTCGGGGCGGATGCGGCCGGAGGCGTTGTTCGGGCAGAAGTTGGTCTTGGTCTTGGCCACCTCCCGGCCGGCCGCGTTCTTGACGGACACCTCCATGAAGCCGGGCAGCCCGGCGAAGTCCTTCACCAGGCCGGCGGGGAGGGTCTTGGTCGTGGTCTTCGTGCCGTTGCGCAGGATCTGCTGGGCGACAATGGGGTCCTTGTACGACTTGCGCTTGACCTTGAACTCAAGCGGCGCGTTGTCGACCGTGACGTACGTCCCCAGGTCCAGGTAGACGCCGCTGGGCTCGCCCTCCTCCCCCTGCCAGCGGGTGACTGTCACGGCCTTCGAGGCTGCGATCAGCTTGAGCTTCGGCTTGCCGGGTGTGCTCGACGGCGCCGCCCCGGCGCCGGGAGCGGTGGCGGCGACTCCTGCTACGACGGCGAGCGCCGCGGAGACGGCGAGTGCAGAGCGTTTCACACGCGTGCGGTGTTGCTGACTGGTCATCGGTTCCTCGTCTGCGAGTGCCGTGGTCAACGGCATCGGACTGGACAGTCCAGAAACCCGCCGGCCTTCGTGAACCCCCGGGCCGAACGGCTCTGTGAACAACCTGTGAGACCGGTAAATGCGGTGTGCCGGTTGCCTGTTGGGGCGAGGGAGTTACGAGGACGGGGTCAGCGTTCTGTCACGTTCGCCGTCAGCAGCCGCAGCAACTGCTTGGCCTGCGCGTCCTGTTCGGGGGTCAGCCCCATCGCGTCGCCGATGGCGAGGGGCACGGTGGCGGCCCGTTCGCGGAGTTCGGCGCCCGCTTCGGTGAGGCGGATGGCGACGGAACGCTCGTCCTCGGGGCGGCGTTCGCGGTGGAGCAGGCCGCTCGCCTCCAGGCGCTTCAGGAGCGGGGAGAGGGTGCTGGACTCCAGCTGTAGGGCGGCTCCCAAATCCCGTACGGAGATGGAGTCCTGCTCCCACAGCACCAGCATGACCAGGTACTGCGGGTAGGTGAGGCCCAGCGCGTCCAGAAGCGGGCGATAGCGGGTGGTGACCGCCCGGGATGCCGCATACAGTGCAAAACAGAGCTGGTCGTCGAGGAGCAGCGAGCCCTCTCGCGCGTCCGGTGCCGCAGCGCTCACGTCGCCCTCCTCCACGTCTCCGAATTGTTCGTTCACCGTACATGACCAAGTCCACCCGATTCAATCGGGCACGAATGAGTTGCGCACGACTTAATCGTGCAGTACCTTCAGGTGTGCCGCCACCCGCGACGGCACCCGATCCGAGGAGATCGCCATGACCGAGAGCACCGCCCCCCGCCCCGTCCTGGAACCCGCCGCCCAGGCCTTCACCGAGGCCACCGCGAACCCGCCGTACCTCTTCGACCTCGACCCCGCCGAGGGCCGCAAGGCCGTCGACGACGTGCAGTCGGGCGAGATCGAGAAGCCCGAGGTCGACGAGGAGTGGATCACCGTCTCCGGCGGCCCCACCGGCAGCGTCCGGGCGCGCATCGTCAAGCCCGCCGGCGCCCAGGGCACCCTCCCGGTGATCATCTACATCCACGGCGCCGGCTGGGTCTTCGGCAACGCCCACACCCACGACCGGCTGGTCCGCGAACTCGCGGTGGGCGCGAACGCCGCCGTGGTCTTCCCGGAGTACGACCTCTCCCCCGAGGCCCGCTACCCGGTCGCCATCGAGCAGAACTACGCGGTCGCCCAGTGGATCGTCCGCGAGGGCGCCGCCAAGAACCTGGACACGGCCCGGATCGCCGTCGCCGGTGACTCGGTCGGCGGCAACATGAGCGCCGCGCTGACCCTGATGGCGAAGCAGCGGGGCGACGTCCCGCTCGTCCAGCAGGTGCTGTTCTACCCGGTGACGGACGCGAGCTTCGACACGCCCTCCTACCACCAGTTCGCCACCGGCTACTTCCTGCGCCGGGACGGCATGCAGTGGTTCTGGGACCAGTACACGACCGACGAGGCGGAGCGCGCGCAGATCACCGCGTCCCCGCTGCGCGCCACCACCGAGCAGCTCACCGGGCTGCCCCCGGCCCTGGTCATCACCGGCGAGGCCGACGTGCTGCGCGACGAGGGCGAGGCGTACGCCAACAAGCTCCGCGAGGCGGGCGTCCCCGTCACCGCGGTCCGCTACCAGGGCATCATCCACGACTTCGTGATGCTCAACGCGCTGCGCGGGACGAACGCCGCAGAGGGCGCAATCCGTCAGGCGATCAGCACCCTGCGCACGGCCCTCGGCACGGACTGACGCAACACTCCTGCTACAGGATGCTCGAGCCTCCTCCGACGCACAGTCAATGCCTTTAGATTTCAACCAAGTTGGACCCAGGCGTCACAGGAGGAGGCTCGAGTGAGCACGAAGACAGGACCGCAGCGCTACCCCGGGGCAAGCCGCGCGAACTGGTACCAGGACGACTTCGGCGGCGACGCGATGGAGGTCAACGTCGTCGTGCTGCACACCACCGAGGGCCGCAGCCTGCCCGGATACGGCGGTGGCGGCTCGGCCCCGAACCTCACGGCCGTGCCCGACCTCTCCGCCAAGAAGCTGAGGTGGTACCAGCACTTCGACATCGAGTCCTCCTCCCGGGCGCTGCAGAACCTGCGCGGCGGCGTCGAGACGAACACGCTCAACGTGTGCCAGGTCGAGCTGGTCGGCACCTGCGACCCCAAGACGCACAAGAAGTGGCAGGACGCCGGGCAGTCGCACATCTACTGGCCCGACGCCCCGGACTGGGCGCTGCTGGGCGTCGCGCGCTTCCTCGCCTGGATGCACGAGGAGCACGGCCTGCCGCTGACCGGCCCGAAGGCATGGCCGGCCTACCCGACGTCGTACAAGAACGGCGGCGGCCAGCGGATGTCCGGCGCGAAGTGGAGCGGGTTCAAGGGCGTGTGCGGGCACATGCACGTGCCCGAGAACGACCACGGCGACCCCGGCGCGATCGACTTCGCCCGCCTCCTCAAGCACGCCAAGGCGGACCTGGACCTCGACGACGACAACCCGTCACAGACCGAGCCGTCCAAGCCCTCGAAGCCGAAGGTGCCCACCTACCCCGGCCGCAAGTACTTCCGTGAAGGCGCCTCCAACAAGTACGTCCTGCAGCTGGGCAAGCAGCTCGTCAAGCGCGGCTTCGGCGACCACTACCGCGTCGGCCCCAGCCAGGCCTGGGGCGAGGCCGACCGCCTCAATGTCCGCGACTTCCAGAAGTCCCGCAAGGAACTGCGCGGCGACGCGGACGGCTATCCCGGCCCGCTGACCTGGCGGCTCCTGTTCGCGTAACCGCCCACAGCGGACAGCGCCTGCACCCCGCGTCACACGCGGGGTGCAGGCGGTCACAGGTCAGGGAATCTACGCAAGAGCACCACACGGGCTGCACACAGGCTTTCGAAAGCCTCGTTAGGTTGCTGGCCAATCGATGCCGTCAACCCAGGAAGACCAGAGATGGACTACTGCACCACGTGTCGCCGGCACCTCAACGGCGCCCTGGTCTGTCCCGGGTGCGGCGCCTACGCCCCGGACATAGCCCCGATGACGATGGCCGGCTGGTACCGCCGCCCGGACGAGGCGGAGACCGAGCCCGAACCCGCCATGGACGACGACACGGATGTCCAGGGCCCCCGTCACGCCCCGGTCGCGGCCCCCGCGCCCCACGGCGGCCGGGCCGCGCGGCGCCGGCAGCTCGCCCGGCTGAAGAAGCACCAGCGCCGGGCCATGATCGCGACTGCCGTCGCCCTGGTCGGCGGCGGCCTGAGCTTCGCCACGATGGAGCGCGGCAACAACGACCGGGCACAGGCGGCCACGACGCCGGACGACACGATCATGGGCGGTACGGGCGAAGAGACGACCGGGGTGGAGGAGGGAACGCCTCAGCAGGACACCCGCCCGGCCTCGCCGACCCCCAGCACACCGGCCTCCGACCCGGCGTCCCCCCAGGTCCCCGGCCAGCAGTCCGGCAAGCAGTCCCCCACCACACCGCGGACCACGCAGTCGCACACCGTCGTCACCCCGCCGACCCCGCAACAGCAGCGCCAGAGCCTGCCCCTGCTGCCCAGCACCCCGGACACCCCGGCGACGACACCGACGCCCACCCCGTCCGCCTCCGCGTCGACCGCCCCCGCCGCGCCGTCGACACCGTCGCAGACGCCCTCCACCCCGGCGCCGACATCGCCCCCGTCGTCGCAGCTCTGCCTGCTGGTGATCTGCCTCGGCTGACCGGCACCGCGTGGGCGTCTCAATTCCCGCGCCGCACACTCCAGTCGAACGTCCCCCGGCACACCACGGCCCCGGTCGCGTCCGTGATCTCCGTGTGGGTGGAGAACCGGGCCCGGTCGGTCTCGCGCGCCAGCAGCGGTCGTACGGCATCCCGCGCTTCCCGCGTCAGACGGCAGGTGGCGACCAGGTGCCCGCGTGCCGGGGCCAGGAACTCCATGCGCGCGTTGGTGCCCAGCGGGACGACGCCCGTCATGTCGTCGGGGCCCGTGCTCTCGGCGATGATCGCGGCCAGGCCCGCCGCGTCGGCGAGGGCGATGAGGCCGCTGGAGTGGAGGGAGCCGATCACATTGGTGAGGGACTCCGGGGTGGGGCAGGTGAGTTCGGCGGTGCCGTCGGCGGCGCTGAGGACCTCGATGGCGGCCGTACGGTGCGCGGGGATGTCGAGCAGGGTGCGGGCGAGTGCGGTCGTGTCCGTCCTGTCGTATGCCGTGTCGTCCTTCGTGTCGTCCATCGCCGTAGCCTCGCACCGGGCGCTTACGACGGGATGACGTGGCGGATGACGTGAGGCGTCAGCCCCGCTCGTGCTGTCTGGGCAGGACCGTGACGCGGTGGAAGTTGCAGCCGGCGGGCGGGAGCGCGCCGGGCGGGGACGGTTTGTCGTGCGCCTGGAGGGCGACGCTCACCAGGCTGGCCAGCAGGTCGACGTCGGTTTCGCAGTCGAGGTGAACCGTCACCCACCGGGAACCGGGCACCACACGGATCGCCGTGGACCGCTCCAGGTCCTCGGCGAAACGCCTGATGGCGCCGCTGGTGAGATGCAGGTCCACTTCGTGGTCGGAGTGGAAGTGCACGATTTCGCAGCGCCGGGAGCGCAGTGCGCGCCCCGTACCGCAACTGGCCTGGACCGCCGTGAGGTCGGGCCAGGCTTCCAGTCGCTCCAGGGCACGCTGGGCCAGAGTCATGGCTCCATCGTCACCCGATCGCCCCAAAGCCACCAGGGGTTGTTCAATCCGTAACCTTCACCAACGGTTCACCCGCGGTGTGAGATCGGGTTCATCCCCGGTGAATCCGGTCAACCAGAAGGTCGATGACGAGTGGTGTGCGCGGCCCGAAGCTCAGCAGCACGCCGTCCTCCAGGGACACGATCCGCCGGGCCGCCCCCGCCGGGGTCTGAGCGATCCCCGGGATCTCCTCCAGCCCCTTGACGCCACCCACCGACTCCAGCCCCTTGTCCATCATCAGGATCACATCGGGCCGGGCGGAGACCAGGGCCTCACTGGTGAGCGGCGTGAAGGGCTTGTCGAGACCGGCCTCCACGCCCGCGTCGACCGCGCCCGCCGCCTCGATCAGCGAGTCGGCGCCGGAGCCCTTGCCGCCCATCAGATAGACGGCCGCGCTGCCGCGCATGTAGAGGAAGGCCACCTTGGGCCTGCTGCCCTCGGGTACGGCGGAGCGGGCGGCGGCGAGTTCGTCGCTCATACGGTCGTTGAGGGCCTTGCCCGCCTCGGGGACGCCCAGGGCTTCGGCGATCCGGGTCGTACGGGTCGTGACGTCGGCCAGTTTCGTCGCCGGGTCGAGGACGACCACCGGGACCCCCGCGTCCCGGATCTGGTCGATCGCCTCGGACGGACCGGTGTCGGTGTCGGCGAGGACGACCGTCGGCCGGAGCGACAGCACGCTCTCCGCGCTCACATCGTGCGCCTTGGTGACCTGCGGGAGCTTGTTCGCCTCCTCGAAGGTGGCGGTGATGTCCCGGCCCACGACCTTGTCGCCCAGCCCGAGCGTGAACACGATCTCCGCCACACCGCCGTTGAGCGGCAGGATCCGCGACGCGTCCTTCACGGTCACCTTGCGGCCGTCGGAGGAGTCGACGGTCACCGGCAACTCCGGTGTGGGCGCCTTCCCTTCGAGCGGTACGAGCGTGTTCTTCGCGAGTTGCTTCCCGGCCGTGGCGGCCCGCTCGCTCGCGGAGACCGGGGACGCGTCCGAAGCGCCGCCCGCATCGGCGGAGTTGCCCGCGCAGGCGCCGGCGAGCAGGGCGACCGCCAGGGCGAGCGGGGCCAGGGCCCACGCTCGCGGGTTTCTTCCGGACTTCTGCATCGCCGGTCCTTTCATGTCTCGTATCCCCCACACGGTTGAGCATTAGCTTAGGTTAGGTTTACCTTAATTACCCGAGGTGGGGGTGTGACTTGATGTCCTCAAGTGGCTTGCATGACAGACGAGTTGCCGGATTGGCCGGGGTCGCCGCCTCGGTCGCCCTGGCGCTCACGGCCGCCGTACCGGCATCCGCGGCGGGCAACTCGGCGACCGGACCCGAGGGCCAGAAACTCACCGTCTCCAAGGCCTCCGGCCTCGCCGCGGCGGGCGAGACGGTCACCGTCTCCGGCACCGGCTACAACACGGAGAAGGGCATCTACGTCGCCTTCTGCGTGGACAACGGAGCCGGGAAGACGCCCACGCCCTGTGTCGGCGGCGTCGACATGTCCGGCGAGTCCGGGGCGTCCGTGTGGATCTCCTCCAACCCGCCCTCGTACGGCGAGGGCCTGGCCAAGCCCTACCAGGGCAGCGGCCACAACGGCTCCTTCAGCGTGCGGCTCAAGGTCCGCGCCAAGGATGCCAACACCGACTGCACCAAGTCCGGCGTGACCTGCGCGGTCATCACCCGCAACGACCACACGCGGGGCGGGGACCAGTCGCAGACGGTACGGATTCCGGTGAGCTTCGGGGGGAGCGGGTCGTCGACATCCGACGGCACGTCAACGACGCCGAGCGCGACGGCCAGTGCGAGTACGACGGGCGGGGGCGGCACGGGCGGCGACGACACCTCCGACGGCCCGCTCGCCAGCACGGGGTCGCTCGCGCTGGCGAGCGGGGGCACCGCGGTGGGGCTGGTCGTGGTGGGTGCGGGGACGTGGTACTTGGCGCGACGGCGCCGACGGGCGAGCTAGCGCTCAGCTGGACAGGCGGTTCGTTCACTGCGGGCCGGTGGGGGCTTGTCGCGCAGTTCCCCGCGCCCCTTTGGGGCGCGTTTGACTCAAGGAGACTTGAAGATGCTGAAGAGACCTGGCGCCGCGGTTATAGCCGGCGGCGCCCTGCTCGCGCTGATGGCTCCCGCGGGCTCCGCTAGCGCGGATGACGATGACACGTTCCCGCGTGAGATATCCGGCGGATACGCGACCTGGGCCACGGGCTCGGCGGAGCTGGACGGCGTGACGCTCACGGCGGCCCGGCCCGCCGTACAGGGCTCGGCGAACCGGGCGTCCTTCCCGGCAGCGGGCGGCGGCACCGACCCCGCGACCGGCGCCGCCGACATCGACCTGGGCGGCACGCTCCGCCTCGACGGCTCCGCCGGGCAGCCGCTCGTGCTGGGTTCCCTGCGGCTGGCCCTGGACGGCGGCGACGGCGCCCTGCACACCCGTACGGCCGTCGACGGACGGGCCCGTGACCTCGCGCTGGCCACGGTGGAGACGGACGACGCCGCCATCGCCGTACGGGCGAGCGGGATGACCTGGACCGGCCTGCGCGCGACCCTGACCGATGAGGGAGCGACGCTGCTGTCCGCGTGGAGCGGGGCGGAGTTCGCGGCGGGGGACGGGCTGGGCGTGCTGGATGTGACGGTGGGGACGGGGAGCGAGACGCCTGCCGAGACTCCTGAACCGACGCCGAGCATCCCGGCGTCGACGCCGGAGCAACCGAAATCCCAGCCGCCGACGGCGAGTTCACCGACCGCATCCGTCACCCACGCCACCCTGACAGCCGGCGGCGAACAGACCGTCACCGGAACGGGATTCGAGCCCGGCGCGGTGGTGCTCGTCGCGATCGACGGCGACACCCGCTATCAGGCGGTGGCCGACGACGAGGGCAGGGTCGAGCGGTCCTTCCCGGTGTACGACACCGCCGAAGCGGGCGCGCACACGGTCGAGTTGTACACGCCGATGGACCAACAGACGGTCGCTGCCGCGCACTTCGGTGTTGCGTAAAGACCGAGTCATACTTAGGTTTGCCTAACCTAAGTTGAGCACTCGCTCGACTCACCCAGAAAGGTGCTCGGTACCCCATGAGACGTAACTCCGCCCGTGTCGCACTCGCCGTAGCCGCCGCCGGTGCCCTCACCCTCGGCCTGGCCACCTCCGCGTCCGCCGCCACCTCGACCCGCACGGTCGTCGACGGCTCCACCACGTACAACCTGTCCCTGACCGCGCCGAACACGGCCGCCGCCGCGGGCCAGGTCATCACCGTCTCCGGCTCCGGCTACAACACCGGCCAGGGCGTCTACGTCGGCCTGTGCGTGGTCGACGGCGCGGCCGGCGTCAACAAGCCGACCCCGTGCCTCGGCGGCCAGGACGAGTCCGGCTCGACCGGCGCCTCGCACTGGGTGAACAACACCTTCGGCGGCATGTTCGCCAACAGCTCCAAGTTCGGCACCGGCGGCACCTTCAGCGTGAGCATCTACGTCAAGGCGACCCTCGACGACGGCAGCGTCTGCGGCGAGGACGTGACCTGCGCGGTGGTCACCCGCGCCGACCACTTCGACACGAACGACCGCAAGTACGACGTGCACGTCCCGATCACCTTCCAGTAACCCCGCACGTGGTGCGGGCCGGACCTCCCGTCACACCGGCCCGCACCACCACCCCCCGCCGCCGAGCACCGATGAGGAAGCCCATGTTTTCCACGGCAGTTGACATGCCACGCCCGCGCCGCAGACGCCCGGCGGCGCTGCTCGGCGCCGCCGCGCTCGTGGCCGCCTCGGTCATGGTCGGCGTCGGCTCCACCGCGCAAGCGGCCGACACCCCGAAGACGGCCCTCGGCAAGAACGGCCAGAAGCTCACCGTCTCCGCCTCGGCGAACCTCGACCCCGACGGCGAGACCCTCCGCGTCACCGGTGAGGGCTACGACGCGACCAAGGCCATCTATGTCGCCCTGTGCAAGGACAACGGCGACAACCGCATCCCCACCCCGTGCCTCGGCGGCGCCGACATGACCGGGGGCGGCGAGTCGTCGAAGTGGATCGTGCCCGAGGGGGACGAGTACGCCGGCGATCTCGCCGTGCACTGGGGCGCCGGCGGCACCTTCGACGTCGAGATCGCCGTCAAGGCCAAGGACGGCGGGCTCGACTGCACCCAGGTCACCTGCTCGGTCATCACCCGCGTCGACCACCGGGGCAGCGGCGACCGGTCCCAGGACGTCCGTATCCCGGTCGCCTTCGAGGGCCAGGACCCCGGCGGAGGCGGCGGCGACGGTGTCGACGTACCGGCCGGCACCGTCAGCTATGTGAAGACCGCCGAGTTCACCACCGCCGGACGCCCGGTGGACCTCCTCCTGCACCCCGACTCCGGGAAGCTGTACGTCGGTTCGGAGAACATCCCGGACACCGCCGACGTCGCCGAGCAGGGCCTGTACGCGCTGGACGCGGCCGACGGCAAGCTGCTCAGCCATGTCGCGCAGGCCCCCGGCTCCACCGGCACCCTGGCCCCCCGCGTGGCCAAGGAGATCACCGTCCCGCTCGCCGGTGACGGCGTCGTCTTCCACTACCCGCTGCGCGGCCTGGGCGCCGCCAAGGACGGCGACACGGTCGCCCGGGGCGTCTGGCTGACCGGCGCCTCGGTCACGGCCACGGGCCCGGGCACCCAGGCGTCGACGGTCCTGGTCCAGCAGGGCGCCACCGTCTCCGAGGCCGAGTACGCCACCGGCACCATCAAGCGCACCCTCACCCTCGACGGCGGCAGCAAGCTCGGCGTCGACACGGCACACGCCGCCGCCTGGTCCGGCTACGACAACGGCAAGCTCAGCCGGATCGACACCGGCTCCTTCACCGTGACCGCCACCGCCCAACTCCCCGAGGGCTTCCTCACCTTCATCGAACCGGACCCGGACACGGGCAACGTCTGGGTCGGCGTCGGGGACGACATCCTGGTCTACGACAAGGACGCCAAGCTCCTGACCACGCTGACCGGCAAGGACCGGGCGAAGGCGGCGGGCTTCGACAAGACCACGCACCGCGCCTTCGTCCTGCGTGAGGACACCGCCGCGGAGGGCTCGGACAGCACCGGCTCCCTGGAGACGTACGACAGCACCACCTTCGAGCAGGCCGCCGCGCCCCTCGCCCTCCCGGGCAGCCTGGCGGGCACCGGCGCCGCGGTGGCCGTGGCCCCGGGCGCGACGTCGGTCTATGTCACCGCCCAGGCCGAGAGCAAGGTCCTGAAGTTTGACGTCCGCGTCTCCCCGAAGGTCACCCAGTCCCCGACCGACCAGACCGTGGACCCCGGCGACGAGGTCACCTTCGTCGCGGCGGCCGAGGGCACTCCCGAGCCGACCGTGCGCTGGCAGGTCAGCCCCGACGGCGGCCAGACCTGGACCGCGGTCGAGGGCGCGACGCGGAACGCGTACACCTTCACCGCCAAGGCGGCGCAGGACGGCTACCGGTACCGGGCGGAGTTCACCAACGCGGTGGGCACCACCCGCACGACGCCGGTGACGCTCACCGTCAAGGAGCCGTCGGACGGCGGCGACGGCGGGGGCGGCGGCGAGGACCAGGACCCCTCCGGCACGAAGACCGGCACCGGCCCCGAGGGCCAGAAGCTCACCGTCACCCCGGTCAACAACCTCGCCACCGAGGACCAGACCTTGAAGATCACCGGCTCCGGCTACGACACCGACAAGGGCATCTACGTCGCCCTGTGCGTCGACAACGGCGCCGGCGAACTCCCCACCCCCTGCATCGGCGGCGTCGACATGTCCGGCACCTCGCACTCCTCCGCCTGGATCTCCTCCAACCCGCCGGACTACGGCGAGGACCTGGCGATCCCGTACGGCGACGGCGGCACGTTCGAGGTGGAACTGACGGTCGACGCGAAGGACGAGTACACCGACTGCTTCAAGGCGACCTGCGTCCTGGCGACCCGCGCCGACCACACCCTGTCCGGCGACCGCTCACAGGACGTGAAGGTCCCGGTCAGCTTCGTCGGCCAGGATCCGGTGGACACGGACGACGGCGACACGGGCGGCACCGGCTCGACGGGAGGCTCGGGCTCCGGCGGCACGTCCACGACCGGCGGGACGGGCTCCACGGGCGGTACGGCCACGACGACGGGCGGCGGCAGCCTCGCCTCCACCGGCGTCACGGTCCTGACCGTCGCCGCTCTCGCGGCCGGCCTGCTGGGCGCGGGCTGGGTGGCGTACCGCCGCGGACGCACGGCCGACTAGCTCCCATTCGGGCCAATGGGGCGATAATGGGGGTATGAGTACGGCAGCGTTTGAGGTAGCAGCCACGGCGAGTGACGTACTGAACGTGATAGCCGCCTTCGCCGGAGGACTGTTCATCGCCGGTGCACTGATCTGGGCCGTGCGGCTCGGCATGCGGGTCAGGGACCAGGAACCCCCACGGCCTCGCCCGGAGGAACAGCCCCACCTTCCCGTCACCGGCCCGGTCCACGAGGTCCGGGAGGTACGGGAACCGGACGAGGTCCCCAAGTCGGAGCGCGAACGGCTCATGCCGTACGAGCTCCACCACGCCCGCACCAAGCGAGGAAGGGACCAGCACCGCAAACGCTGGCTCCCCGGCACGAGCGGCGGCTTCGGAAGCGGCGGCATCGGCCACGTGTGACTCCGTCGGTGGTGCCGTGAAGGGTTGTCGGTTGTCTGCGGCGCCGTTGTGGCTGGTCGCGCAGTTCCCCGCGCCCCTTTGGGGCGCTGCCGAACCGCCGGCCTGACCAGCCACGATGGCGCCGCAGCAAACCGCGCGCCCCCCGCCACCCCGTCCCCGGGCTACGCCAGCCAGACCGTCGTATCCGGCCCGATCCGCCCGTCCTCGATAGGCGCACTGCTCAACCGCACCTCTCCCGGCGGCAGCGCGATCTCCGTGTCCGACAGGTTGGCGACGCACCGCCAGCCGTCGCCGCGGGCGAAGGCCAGCACGCCGGGCGGGGTGTCGGCCACCCAGGTCAGCTCCTCCCCCTCCAGCAGCTTGCGGCGCAGCCGCAGCGCCCGGCGGTACAGCTCCAGCGTCGAGCCCTCGACACCGTCCTGGGCCTCGACGGCGTACGACGCGAAGCTCGCCGGCTGCGGCAGCCACGCGGCCCCCGCCCCGAAGCCGTACGAGGGACCGCTCGTCGTCCACGGCAGCGGCACCCGGCAGCCGTCGCGCCCCTTGGAGGTGTGGCCGGTCTGCTCCCAGATCGGGTCCTGGAGCACCTCGGCGGGCAGGTCGGCGACCTCGGGCAGCCCGAGTTCCTCGCCCTGGTAGACGTACGACGATCCGGGCAGCGCCAGCATCAGCAGCGTGGCCGCCCGGGCTCGCCGCAGCCCCGCCGACGCGTCGACGGCGGGTGCGGTGCCGTCGGACAGGAGCCAGGCGTCCAGGTCGGTGCCGGGCGGGAGCATCAGACGGGAGGCGTGGCGGACGACGTCGTGGTTGGACAGCACCCAGGTGGCGGAGGCGCCGGCGGCACGGGCGGTGGCGAGGGAATCGCTGATGACCTGCTTCAGCTCACCGGCGTCCCAACCAGCCTGTAGATACTCGAAGTTGAAGGCCTGGCCGAGTTCGTCGGGACGGGCGTACCGGGCGCGGCGGGCGCCCGGGACCCAGGCCTCGGCGACCGCCATGCGGGGCGGCATGTAGGCGTCGAGGATCTTGCGCCAGTCGCGGTAGATCTCGTGGACCTCGTCGCGGTCGTAGAAGGGGTGGGTGCCGGGGGCGAAGTCCGGGAGGGCGTCCTCGGCGCTGAGTTCGGGGGCGCCGAGGTCGCGCAGCGGCTCGCTGAGGTCCTTGGCGAGGGCGTGGGCGACGTCGACGCGGAAACCGTCGACGCCCCGGTCGCACCAGAAGCGCAGGGTGGTGCGGAAGTCGGCGCGGACCTCTTCGTTGTCCCAGTTGAGGTCGGGCTGCTCGGGGGTGAACAGGTGCAGATACCACTGCCCGTCCGGGAGGCGCCGCCACGCGCTGCCACCGAAGACGGACTGCCAGTCGGTGGGCGGGAGTTCGCCGGTCTCGCCCCGGCCGTCGCGGAAGACATACCGGTCACGGGCCGCTGATCCCGGCCCCGCGCGCAAGGCCTCCTGGAACCAGACGTGCTGGTGCGAGGTGTGGTTCGGGACAATGTCGACCATCACCTTCAGGCCGAGGCGATGTGCCTCCTCGACCATGGCGTCGAAGTCGTCGAGGGTGCCGAGGCGGGGGTCGACGTCGCGGTAGTCGGCCACGTCATAGCCGCCGTCGGCGAGTTCGGAGGGGTAGAAGGGGCTCAGCCACAGGGCGTCGACGCCCAGGGCGGCGAGGTGGGTCAGGCGCTGGGTGATGCCCTTCAGGTCCCCGAGCCCGTCGCCGTCTGCGTCGGCGAAGCTGCGCGGATAGACCTGGTAGATGACGGCCTGACGCCACCAGTTGGGGTCGCGGGACGAGAGGTCGGGCACGCGGTCTCCTCTGCGGTGCGGTCACGCTGTGCGGTGGTGCGACAGACAAAACCCTGTCCAGATCGCCTGAAAAGTGAACCACCGGGCGGTTGCGTCAGGCGTGGACTGAAGCATTCCCGGTGTGATGGAAATGTGATGACGCCTGAACTTCCTCTCCATCTCCGCAGGTTGACAGGTTTCAACGGCACGACGAGCATGGTCCTCGCTGTGGCGCATGTGACCGATGGGCCCGGTGTTTTTTTCGCTTTTCTCCACGACCATTCCACCCGGCTCGGCGTGCCCGGCTGCATCGCGCTGCCCTCCACGGCTCCGTGCCCGGGTTCTCTGCTCACGCCAAGATGGGGATCCGCATGTCCATTGCGAGACGTGTCACCGCGCGCCGCCTGCTGACCACGGGCGCCGCGTCACTCGCCCTCTGCGCCGCCACCGTCGCCTCCGCCTCCGGCGCCTGGGCCACCGGCACGCCCGGCGGCGAGGGCTGGAAGTCCGGCGGTGCCTACCAGCCCGGCACCGGCGCGGGCACGGAAACCGGAACCGACCGCTGCCAGTTCTCGCTCGACGGCACCAACTTCTTCGACTCGGTCAAGGTCGACGACGTCAACCTCCGGCCCACCGACGACGGCAAGGTGCACATCTCCGTCCGCACCGCCGGCGACGCCACCACCTGCACCGCCTCCCTCGCCTCCTACATCGCCCACGGCGCCACCTTCGCCACCTCCGGCGAGCAGGTCTTCGTCGACTTCGACACCGCGACCGTCAAGCCCGGCCAGACCGACACCCTCGACATCGCGGTGCCGGACGCTGGCTGCTTCGCCCAGATCGACCTCTACCGCGGCAAGGTCAAGTACGACGGCGACTTCGACGCGAACGACGGCTTCGAGCATGGCGACCTGCCCAAGGGCCCGGACCGCCCGGTCATCAAGGACAAGCTGATCGCCGCGTGGAACGGCGGCACGAAGGAGTGCACGACGGTTCCTTCGGAGCCCCCGGCCGAGTCGACCCCGCCGGCCGAGTCCACGCCCCCGGCCGAGTCCACCCCGCCGGCCGAGGAGACGACGCCTCCGCCGACCGAGCCGCCGTCCGAGACCCCCTCCACCCCGCCCGCTTCCGAGTCGACGCCGCCCCCCGCCCCCACCCCGAACGGCGGCGACGACGACCTCGCCGAGACGGGCGGCAGCAGCGCGACCATGCCGATCGCGATCGGCGCGACGGTCCTGCTGGCAGGCGGCGCAGGCATAGTGGTGCTGACACGCCGCCGCCGCACTTCAAGCTAACGGGAACCTTGGCGCCCCTTCAGGGGCGCGGGGAACTGCGCGACCAGCCCCCACAAACCCGCAGACAAGAAAGAACCAACTAACGCTCGACGGTCGAGAGGTACAGCTTCACGTACCTCTCGACATCGACGTCCAACGCCACATCCACCAAGGGCTGTTCACGAATACCCTCATGGATCTCGGCCTCGCCGGGACGGGGACGCCGGTCGACGATCGTCTGCCCCCGCCCCGGCCCCGGAGCAAGGTTCACCTCGACCGCCAACAGCTCCGTACGGATACCCGCGGGATCGACGACCGCACACACCGCACCGGCGTCCCCCAGACCCCCCGTAGGGGTCGGATCACCGGACGCGTCCGGATCACGATGGGCCAGCAACTCCCCGGCCATCCGAAGACTCGCTTCCGCACTCGTCCGCAACCGCTGCACATCCGCCGCAGGCACTAGCACCCGCTTGAACACATCCAGCCCATACATGGTGATCGGCACCCCCGCGGTGAGCAGAATCGCCGCCGCCTCCGGGTCATGCCACACATTGAACTCCGCGACCGGCGTGGCATTCCCCGTCGCCACCGCGCCACCCATGAACACGATCCGCTCGATGTTGCGCACGACCTCCGGGTGGGTCCGCAACAGCAGAGCGATATTCGTGAGGGGCGCGGTCGGAACGAGCGTCACCGGCCGCGGCGACGCAAGGATCTCCCGCCGCAGCAGCGTCACCGCGTCCACGTCGACCGCCGTACGGCTCGGCGCGCGCAGCCCGAGGTCGGCCATCCCGTCCTCCCCGTGCACATGCCGTGCCGTCCGCACGGCCTCGATCAACGGCCGCTCGGCGCCGCGCGCGACGGGAATCTCGGGTGCGCCCGCCTGCTCCAGCACGGTGAGCGTGTTCCGTACGACGCCGTCGACGTCGGTGTTCCCGGCCACACAGGTGATCGCCCGCAGGTCGATCCCCGGGTGGCGTACGGCGAACAGCAGGGCCAGGGCGTCGTCGACACCGGTGTCGCAGTCGATGATCACGGGTATGGGCTGACCGGTCACGTCGGCGCTCCTCATTCCACGTCCGGGAAAGTCACTGTCGTGAGTCGCTGTCACAAGTCACTACGGACATGACCTTACGCAGGCGCCCACAGTTCGGCGCCGCGATCCGAGACCCGTTCCGCGATCCGGTCGAGCAGCCCGGCGACAGGCACCGCCCCCGGCTGCCGCCCGTCCCGCAGCCGTACGGCCGCCAGCTCGTCGTCGGCCTCCCGCGCCCCGATCACCGCCTGGTACGGCACGAGCCGCGCCGCCCGGATGCGGGCGCCGAGGGTGCCGTCGCCGGGGCCGTACAGCTCGGCGCGCAGCCCGCGCCGCACGGCCCGCCGTACGACCTCCTGCGCCTGCTGCTCCTGCGCCTCCGACACCGGCAGCACCGCCAGTTGCACGGGCGCGAGCCAGGCCGGGAAGGCGCCGCCGTGCACTTCGAGGAGGTGGGCGACACAGCGCTCGACACTGCCGACGATGCTGCGGTGGACCATGACGGGCCGGTGCTTGGCCCCGTCCTGGCCGATGTAGTGCAGGTCGAACCGCTCGGGCTGGTGGAAGTCGATCTGTACGGTGGAGAGGGTGGCCTCGCGCTCCGCCGAGTCCACGACCTGCACATCGATCTTGGGCCCGTAGAAGGCGGCCTCGCCTTCGACAGCTTCGTAAGCGACCCCCGCCTTGTCGAGAACCTCCTCCAGCAATGCGGTCGCCCGGCGCCACAGCGCGGGATCGGCGACGTACTTTCCACCGTCCCCGGGCAGCGACAGCCGATACCTCGCCGCCCGGATCCCCAGATCCGCATACACCCGCCCGATCAACTCCAGGGCCGCACGCGCCTCGTCGACGGACTGCTCCAGGGTGCAGAAGATATGCGCGTCGTTGAGCTGGATGGCCCGCACCCTGCTGAGCCCACCAAGGACGCCGGACAGCTCGGAGCGGTACATGCCGCCCAACTCCGCGATCCGGAGGGGAAGTTCGCGATAGCTGTGCGACCGGGACCGGTAGATGAGCGCATGGTGCGGACAGAGCGACGGCCGCAGCACGACCTGCTCGGCCCCCAGCTCCATGGGCGGGAACATGCCGTCGCTGTAGTGGTCCCAGTGCCCCGAGATCTCGTACAGCTCCCGCTTCCCGATCACCGGCGAATACACATGCCGATACCCGGCCTCCCGTTCCACGTCCCGGACGTACTCCTCCAGCACATGCCGCACCACGGCCCCGTCCGGCAGCCAGTACGGCAACCCCGCCCCCATCAGCGGATCGGTGCCGAACAACTCCAGCTCACGACCGAGTCGACGGTGATCGTTCATTTCGGGCTCCTCCGATACGGAGGCGAGGAGCCGGGCAGCAACGCAGAAACCCCGGAGCACTCGCCCCGGGGCTTCGATGATCTACGTCAGCAGTCAGCGCGCCGGGACACTCTCCGGCGTCGTCGTCATGAGGGACGGCTGGGCGCGCTTCATGGGGGGACGCTAACAGGGGGGTGAGGGAGACGGCGACGCCTTTTCTGAGCTGCGGGCATGCGTGCCGCCCGGGGCGGCACGGGTGGGCGCAGCCCCCACCCCGGGTGCCCGCTCACCCGGACGGCCCGGCGCGCTGGTGAGGCCACGTTGCCGGTGGTGCCGTAGGAGACACGCCCCTGCCCCGGCACCCCAGGAGCCCCCTCGATGCCCCGCACTCCTGCCGTCCCCCTCGTCCTCGTCTCCGCCCTCCTGACCGCAACCGCGACCGCATGCTCGGTCGACTGGCCGGAGACCCCCTCCGCAGCCGAACGGCCCAGCACCAGCACCCCCACCACCGCACAGTCACCGTCAACGTCACCCGCGGCCGCCCCTTCCCTCACCAGAGCCCAGACAGAAGCCGCGCTCATCACCGAAACCGACCTCGGAGACCCCTGGATGCCCACGGAAGGGGCCGCCACCTGGCGGGACGGGCTGCTCAAGGCGGCCGCGCGCCCGGCGGAGTGCCAGCGGCTGCTGGACACCGTCTACACGGACGAACTCTTCGGCACAGCCGCGGGAACCCGAGCCGTCGTCGCCCTGGACGACGCCTGGGACGGGGCGCAGCTGCGCTATCAGGTCGTCACCCAGCGCCCGGCGGAGGTGGAGAGCACGCTCGCCTGGCTGAGGTCGCTGCCGAGGACGTGCGCCACGTTCGCCGCGACGACCGCACAGGGCGCCGTACGCGAAGGCCAGGTCAGCGGCCTGGAAATGCCCGACGTCGGCGATGCCCGCGAGGCCGTCCGGCTCACGCTCACCGGCGAATCGGCGGAGGGCGAATTCACGCTCACCCTCGACGTCGCCGCCGTCCGCGTGGGCGCCGACGCACTCGCACTCACCAACGGCGGCATCGGCGAGGTATCGGCCGAGGTCACCCAGGGCGTCGCGGAACTGGGCGCCGCACGCCTCGCAGAGGTCCGCAAGCGGGGCCGCGCGGAGGTGTGAGGGCGAAAGGGGGGCAGCACCTCAGTCCCGGTCGAACCTCGCCCGCTGCGCCACCACATCCCGCGCCACATCCACCGCGGTCCGCTCCTCCGCGAACGCCCGCCCCCGCAACCGCGCCATCGCCTCGTCCGCCCCGACCCCCAGCTGAGCCATGATCATCCCGGTGGCCTGGTAGATCTCGTCGTGCTCGGTCGCGAGCCCGCTGAGCCACCGCCCCGGGTCGAGCACACCGTCCTCCTCGCGCGGCAGGGCCATCAAGGCCACCGTCATGACCCCGGCGACAAGCCGCGCGGTCCGCAGGTCACGCGCGCCGAGCGCGCCGGGCTCCCGGCGATACAGGTCCAGCGTGCCCAGGCACTCCAGGCCCTCCGGCCCGGCTCCGCCGTCCTCACCGCCCAGCGGTACCGCGTACGCCGCGCGTATCCCCACCGCCGTGGCCTCCATCGCGAACACCGGCCAGCGCCGCGCCCCCTCCTCACCCGCCAGATCCTCGGCGAACACAGCCGTCCCGTCCTGCGCGGCGGCAAGGCAGGGCCCCTCACCCAGCGTCGCCTGGATCTCCGTGAGCCGCTCCGCCAGCTCGTCACTCGCACACAGCTGTACGGGCATCCCGCCACCGTGCAGCGAAACGGTCGCCCCGGTCACGTCCACCAGCCGGACCGCGACCGAGCACAGCCGCCCCGGTATCTCCGCGGGCCGGGCACCCCGTACCTCCTCACCGATCACACGGGCGGTGGGATCATGTTGCCGGGGACCCTCACCGCCGGCGGAACCGCCGCGCCGCTCGTCCCTGGGCCGCACTGTCACCGCCTCCTCCATACGGTGCGGCCTGCATGGTCTCTCCGTCCGGGGCGGCCCACAGGACCGTCCATCCCCGGACGCCGCCCGACTACCCGAGGCACCTGGCCCGAAACGCCCGCCCTACCGCTTATCGCAGCCTCCGTGCCCGGCCCGGGCTTTCTCAAAGAGGGGGCTGTGCGGGTGCGGGTCCGAGGGTGGTGGTGCCGGGGGCCGTACGGTGTCCCAGCCCCGTCCGGTACGCGTCCAGGGCCGCCTCCACGCGCCCGGTCCGACGCAGCAGATCGCCGAGCAGCCGGCACAGGTCGGCGAGATCACCGGCGGCGCCGGCGCGCTCCAGCAGGCTGAGCGCGCGTACGTAGTGCTCCTCGGCGTCGTCCGTGTCCCCGGTGTCCTCGGCGATGATCCCGAGCAGCCGGTGCGCGGCGGCGGCGTGGACGGCGCCGCGCTCGGAGGACAGATCACCGAGGACCCCATTCAGGAGGGCCGCCGCCTCCTCGGACTTCCCCCTCCGGTGGAGTACGTCGGCCAGCTCGACGGCGACCTGGCTGCTGTAGAGGGCGGCGCGCTTGGCGGAGAGCATGTCCAGGGCAGCCCTCAACTCGTCCTCTGCGCGCTCCAGTTCGCCGTTCTGTGCGCACACATACCCGCGCATCCAGTGGCAGTTGGCGAGTTCGGTGCGGATCTGCAGCTGCCGGTACAGCTCGGCCGCCTTGGCCAGCGAGGCGTCGGCCTCGGCGAGCCGCCCTTCGGCGAGCAGGGTGCGGGCGACCGACCGGTGCATACGGGCCACCAGCGCCGGGTCGCCCGCGCGCGGGGCGAGCGCGAGAGCGAACTCGGCGGCCTGGGCGGCGCGGGCGTGGGCGCCCATGTCCATGTACGGCCCGATGGCGGAGGCGTAGAGCAGAAGCAGGGCGTCCGGGTCGTGCAGGCCGCCCCGGTTCAGCTCGTCGAGGGTGGACTCCAACAGGTAGACGGCGTACCGCAGTTCACCGGCGAGGTAGTGCGCGACGGCCCGACCGCGGATCGCCGGCACACGGGCGGGCAGCGGGGCGTCGGCAAGGGTCTCCTCGGCCCGCTCGAAGCACTTCCGCGCCTCGACCAGCTCGCCGGTCTGCGTCCCGCATTCCCCCAACCCCAGCAGCGCGGCCGCCTGTTCCTCCCTCAGCCCGTGCGGCTCAGCCTCGTCCAGCACCGCCCTGAACCCGTGGGCGGCGGCCTCGGCCTCGCCGGTGGCGAGGGTGCGCTGGGCGCCGGTGAGCTTGAGCCGAAGCTCCGTGACAAGCCGGGCGGACCGTCCGCTGGCCAACTCGTCGAAGGCGACGC
Source organism: Streptomyces sp. 4N124 (assembly GCF_052245395.1). Taxonomy (NCBI): domain Bacteria; kingdom Bacillati; phylum Actinomycetota; class Actinomycetes; order Kitasatosporales; family Streptomycetaceae; genus Streptomyces; species Streptomyces sp. 4N124. The sequence goes on along the minus strand of NZ_JBQQBS010000034.1, from coordinate 19,819 downwards.
CGAGCCGCTCGGCGAGATGCCGCAACGCGTCGTCGGAGGGCCGGACTCGCCCCGCCTCCAGGGTGGATACATAGGCAGGCGTGTAAGCGGGCTCGGCCAACTGCCGCTGCGTCAGTCCCCGCTCGACCCGCAGCTGCTGCACTCTGCGCCCGATGATCTCCGGGTCGTCCCGCTCCGGCATTCCGCCCAACTCCCCTGGCCCCTCTTGCCGTTCGGCAAGCACAGCCTCTAGGTTAAACGGCGGATTAAACGCGCGTAGGAGACCCGCTTAATACCCTCCTCAACACACCGCCGCTGTGAGGTCGCCGTGCTCGATCGCACCAGCCCCACCCAGCGCTACGCCCGAGGCATCGCCGCCGCCGTCATCGCCGTAGCGACCTTGCTGCTGGCCGCGAACGCGGGACCGGCGCGGGCGGAGCCGGAACCGGTACAGCAGCAGGTTCAGCGAGAGTTCTAGAACTTCGCCGTGTCCAGCTCGAACCCGAAGGGGGCAGGCAGAGGGGCGGTGAGGCCGATCTTATGCTTGGGGGCCTGGGCATACTCGTCGCCGGAAGGCTCGGAGTAGACGGTGATCTCCGCCTCCTCGCGGTCAATCAGCAGGTAGACGGGAATGCCGGCTCGGGCATAACCGCGGATCTTCTTCTCGCGGTCACGATCAGCGGTACCGGGGGAGGCTACTTCGGCGACGAGCAGGACAGGCAGAGTGTCGTGAAACTGCTTCTCGTCATCGAAGCTGCCTTCGGGTGCGACGACGAGGTCGGGGACAACGTGACCAGTCTCGGACGCCCCGGGAACGTTGAGACCGATGCCGGTGTAGGTGAACAGGAAGTCGTCGGGGTCCTTCCGGATGATCTGACGGTTGAGCCTCGACACAATCTCCTCATGCTCCCCGTTGGCCGGCGGCGTCACGCAGATCTCCCCTTCGATCAACTCCACACGCCAGCCCCTGGGGGCCGTCGCACTGAAGAGCTCGAAGACCTGCTCCACGCTCGCACCCTGGTAGTCGGGCACGCCACTGTCCGCGTCGCTGTCGCCGTCAGGGTCGTCGTACGGCCCGTGAATGGCCTCGCCCTGATACCCCGGCATGATGATCGGCTCCGCCGTCGCCATGACAGACCTCCTTCGCTCGACGCGACGCTCCCAGGGTAGACGCCGAGCCCGCACAAGGAATCCGGAGCCGATCACCCGAACGAGTGTGCTGCTACGTTTCCGCTCGCCGACGGGCCAGGTCCCCGCCACGCCGGGCGGGATGGTGCCCTTGAGCGTCGTGCCGGCGCTGACCGTCCTGCCCAGAGCAACATCAACAAGGCCCGGCCCGCCGAGGTCCCCGCGTTCTGACGCCCGGACCACCTCTGATCCGCCGCCGGCGGGACACACTCCCCCCTCGTCCCGCCGGCGGCCTTTCGCATACGCGGGCCCGACATGCGGTCGCCCTACCCTGACGCCATGACGTCTGCTGCCGCACGCACCGCGCTGGACCTCACCGCCGACCTCCCCCTCCCCGCCCTCGAGGACCTCTACCGCGATCTGCACCGCCACCCGGAACTGGCCTTCCGCGAGCACCGGACGGCGGCCGGGCTCGCCAAGAGCCTCACCGCGGCCGGATTCGACACGGCCGAGGGCATCGGCGGCACCGGCGTCACCGGCGTGCTGCGCAACGGCGACGGCCCGACCGTGCTGCTGCGCGCCGACCTGGACGCGCTGCCGGTCGAGGAGCAGACCGGGCTGCCGTACGCGTCGCAGGCGCCCGGGGTGATGCACGCGTGCGGGCATGACATGCACGTGACGTGGCTGACGGGCGCGGCGCAGGCGCTGGCCGCCGGACGGGACGCCTGGTCGGGGACGCTGATCGTGGTCGGCCAGCCCGCCGAGGAATCCGGCCAGGGCGCCCTGGCGATGGTCACGGACGGGCTCTACGACCGTGTGCCGCGCCCGGACGTCCTGCTCGGCCAGCATGTGGCGCCGGGCCCCGTGGGCCTGTTCGGCCACCATGCCGGGCTGATCCTCTCCGCCACGACGGACGTCGACATCGTGGTGCACGGGCGCGGCGGGCACGGCTCGCGTCCCGAGACGACCGTCGACCCGGTGGTGACCGCCGCCTATCTGGTGACCCGGTTGCAGACCGTCGTCAGCCGCGAGGTCGCCCCGCGCGAGTCGGCGGTACTGACCGTCGGCCGTATCGAGGCGGGCACGGCGGCGAACGTCATCCCCGCCACCGCCCGGATCTCCCTCAACCTGCGGACGCAGTCGGCGGCGGTGCGGGACCGCATGGTCGAGGCGATCCGGCGTATCGCGCGGGGCGAGTGCCTGGCCGCCGGCTGCCCGCGCGAGCCCGAGGTGACGCTGGGCAACGACTTCCCGGCGACGGTGAACGACCCCGCGACCCATGACCGTATCGCCGGGGTGCACCGCGAGGTGTTCGGTGCCGCCGCCGTCTTCGACCCGGGTCCGGCGATGGGCAGCGAGGACTTCGCGCAACTCGCCGAGGGCAAGCTGCCGTACTCCTTCTGGTTCGTGACCAGCACCCCGGACGAGGTGTGGGACACGGCGGAGGGCGAGGACCTCATGGCGAGAATCGACGCGGTCCCCAGCAACCACAGCCCGCTCTTCGCCCCCGATCTGTCGGTGGTCACGCCGGGGGTGCGGACGCTGGTGGCGGGGGCGCTGGCGTATTTGGTGGCGTGATCAGCCAGCAGCGTCGGTCGATCGATCAGCCGGGCAGAGCCTTCTTCAAGGCCCGGTGGAGGTTCTCCGCCAGTTCCTCCTCCGGCGGCGGGTCATCGGTGAACAGAGGGCCCAGCTGGGCGATGAGAGTCTGCGTGAAGGCGCCGTACAGGGCGGTGCGCGGGCGTTGGACGGCTTGCTGCAGTGCGGGCAGGAGCGTGGCGCGGGCGTAGGCGGGGCGGCCTTTCTCGCGGGGCATGTCGTCGGGGCGCTCGCCCGTCGCGGAGGGCGCGGGCGTGGCCGCCACCGTGCAGTCGACCGTGTCGTCGGTGTACGCCGACTCCCGGGTCGCCGCGAACCCCGCGTCCAGCAGACAGCGTTCGCTCTCCTCGCCGGTGAGGAACTCGATCAGCTCCATGGCCTTCCCCGCCCGCGGCGAGGCCTGCGTCACCGCCAGGTTCTGCCCGCCGAGCACCGCCTTGCCGGGCAGCGGGACCACGCCGAGCTGGTTCTCGTCGAGGGTCTGGTGCAGGGTGCCGTACGCGTACGGCCAGTGCCGCAGGAACGTGGTGCGGCCCGCGGCGAAGTCCGCCATCGACGCGGCCTCGTTCGAGTCGAAGGCGTCCTGGAGGATGTACGGCGTCCGGGTGCGCTCGCGCAGTTCCCTGATGCCCTTCTCCAACGTCTCGGCGTCGCCGGTGTATTCGCCCCGCTCGTCGGTCAGCTCCAGGTCCGGCACCGCCGACGCGAACGCCTCGACGGCGCCCACGGTACGGCCCTCGTAGGGGCCGAGCTGGGTGGTCCAGCCCTTCTCGTAGCCCTCGGGCTCGTCGCCGCGGAGGGAGTCGATCAGACCGAGCAGCCCCTTCCAGGTGAGGTCGCCCGTCAGCTCGGTCTGCTCCAGGCCCGCTGCCTTCAAGTGGTCGCGCCGGTAGTAGAGCAGCCCGACGTCGCTGTTGAACGGAGCCGCGTACACCCTGCCGTCCCAGCGGGCGGTGTCGGCGACGGAGTCGATGACGTCGTCGTCGAGCAGGTCGTCGGACAGCTGTCGTACGAGACCGGACTCGGCGAACTCCGGTACCCAGGTGACGTCCAGGTTGACCACGTCGTAGGTGGCGCTGCCCGACTGGAGGGCGCCGAGGAGCTGGCTGCGCTGTTCGTCGGCGCTGCCGGTGAGTTCGACCAGGGTGGCCCTGAACCCGGTGCCCGCTTTGGCCTCCCGGTCGTTCCAGGCGTCGATGAGTTGCTGGCGGATGCCGCTCTTGCCGGTGACGTCCAGGCCGCTGGCGATGACGATGTCGCCGACCACGTCGTCGGAGGGCTCGGCGGACGTGCCGTCGCCGCCGCCGGTGCAGGCGGCCACCAGCAGCAGGGCGAGCAGGGCCGCCGTCCTTCGGATCACTGGTCCTCCCCGAGTCCGGTCCGTTCGACCTCGGCGGACAGGCCCTTGCCGATGTCGCCGTCGGCGTCCAGGCAGCGGCCACCGCTCGCCGCGGCGATCCGGGCGTCCGGCTTGCCCGCCGCGCAGGCCCCGCCGCGCAGCGACACCATCGCCACCGGCACGTCCGCCGACTGAGCCCGGGTCAGCACCTCGTCGAGTTTCCCGCCGGTCATCCGGTTGTGGTCCCCGCTGTCGGTGATGTAGACGATCAGCTGGGGGCGGTCGTCGGCGCCGAGGTCCGCCATGTCGTCGAGCGCGCCGAGCAGCGCGGCGTGCGGATCGGAGTCGGCACCGGACCGGACCTCGGCCTGGTCGATCCTGCGTACGGCGTCCTCGCGGTCGTGGGTGGTGAGCGGGAGCAGGGTCTCGTACCGGTCTCCTTCGGGGGTGTCCGCCACCGCCCGCACGCCGTACTCGTCCTGGCCGCCGAGCCCGCCGAGGGACTGCTTCAGCAGACCGGGGCCGCCGCTGGGCCCGTCCCACAGGGAGGCCATCGAGCCGGAGCTGTCGAGCAGGAAGAGGACCCGGCCGGGACCGTGGGCGGCGCGGTAGGCCCGTAACGCCGTCTCCGTCTGGTTGAGTCCGGCGGCCTCCGTCAGCGGCCTGGGCGCGGGCAGCACCCCGGGTGCGGGCCCATTCCCGTCCAGCAGCAGCCGGTCGCCGGTGGGCTCGCGGAAACCGGCGCGCGCGAACGCGTCCCGCCCCTGCCCGTCGGTGAGCCAGGAGCGGAAGTCCGCCACGGCGGCATCCCGCGCGGCCCGGTCCCGGTCGCCGTCCTGCCAGCGCACCCGCACGAACGTGGGCTCCAGACCGGGCACGTTCTTCGGGTACTCGGCGATCCGCGGACTGCGCCGCGCGCTGTCGCAGCCGACCCCGGACTTCAGCAGGAATTCGGGGACGAGGACAGCCGTGCGGTCGTCCACCGCGTCGTTGCGGGGCAGTTCGCACAGCAGCTGCGCGGCCGTGTCGGACGGCGGCCCCGGCTGGTCGAGCTGTTTCTCCACGTCCAGCGCACGGCCGGCGCCGTTGTACAGGCCGATCGTGGCGAACAGCGCCGAGTCGGCGAACTCCGGGTCGGTACGGCGCACTTCGGCCTGGTCCGCGCGGCCACGCAGGTCGGCGATCAGGTCGGTGAGGTTGCGGCCGGTGCGCTGGTCGGCGGCGGGGAGGGCGGTCGGTACGGCGAGGACGATCGGGGAGTACGCGAGCGGCTGCCGCTCCACCTCCAGCCAGGCCTTGGCATTGGTGTCCCGCTCGTGTTCGGCGCGTTGGGCGGCGGCGGGCGAGCCCGGGATCCAGATGTCGGCCTGCGGCCCGATGTCCCGCTGCGGGTTGGTCTCCTCCGCACGGGGCTCCTGCCAGGGCTCGGACTCCTCGCGCAGCGCGGTCACCACGTCGGCGGAACGGGCGCTGTACACAGTGATCCCACTGACCCGGCACCCGTCCCCGTCCGTGTTCTCCTCCGACGTCAGATAGGCGCCCGCCGCGGCGGTGAGCGTCGGCTTCAGGTCGGGGTCGGTCAGGACGCGCAGTTCGAGGGGCGGCGCGCAGGCGGGGGAGGAGCCGACGAGGGCGTACAGGCCGTAGGTGCCGAAGGCTAAGGCGGTGAGGGCGAGTACGAGGGTGCCGAGGGCGGCGGCGCGGCGGCGCAGGTGCTTCAGGAGGGACGACGGTCTGGGCGCCACGGCAGGTGACCCGCTCCGCGGCGGCCGCACGACACCGGTCTCCGGCCTCCGGGACAGCAGCACGTCCTCCCCGGGCTCGGCCCGGCTCTGCGGCACCCATGGCTCACCCCGCGTGGTCTCCTGCCCGACCATCTCCTCACGCAACTGCCCGGAGAGCCAGCGGAACGACAACTCACCTGGCTTCTCCAGGAGTTGTACGAGCTGGGCGGTGAACGGCGTCGGTGTGGCGGCGTCGCCCGCGTCGATGCGGTGGTTGGCCTGCACGCTCATCAGCAGCAGCACCCGCCGCTTTTGGTGGGTCTCGTGCTCCCGCTCCCAGGCGACGCCCGCGTTGCCGGCGTAGCAGCAGTCGAGGACGACCACGATCCGCTCGGCCCGGCTGCTGAGCAGCACGGTCTGCACGTCGTCGTACTTCGCCGCACCGTGGAAGACGCTGTGTCCGCCCCTGATCACGCGCGCATTGCGCATCTGCAGGAACAGCGGGTCGCCGGAGCTGGGCGTGGCGCCGTGCCCGGCGAAGTACAGCAGGAGCAGCCCGTCGGTCTCCGCGGCGGCGGAGTGCAGCGCCTCGTTGAACTCGTCCTGCGAGGGCGACCGGGAGACGGTGATGGAGTCCTCGTCGAAGACACCGCCCCGCAGCAGCGCCCGTCTGAGCATCGTCAGGTTGTGCTCGACGGCGGGAAGGTCCCCGGGCACCCCACGCGGCGGATTCTTGTCCTCGTACGTGGACACTCCGACCAGCAGCGCTCGGTTCTTGCTGGGGCTCACCGGTCTACCCGTCGCCGTCCAACGGGTCGACGGTTCCCGCGGGCGGCTCGCCGTCCTCCACCTGGCGGCGGTTGGCACGCCAGGCATCGACGGACCGTCCCACCTGGGTGAGCAGCTGAAGGAAGACGGCGCTCGCGGCGGCTCCGATCAGCTCGATGACGATCTCCATGCCGGCGCCCATCGGGGCACCGGTCTCGTCCGTGCGGGCCCGTTCGTGGATCCGCAGTGTGCCTTCGCGCACCATCTCGTCGAGCGGCTGTTCCCGCTCAAGCCATTTCCGCAGCGCGTCGAGGTCGCCCTCGCCCGCCGTCTCGTCCAGCCGGACGCGGATCCCTCGCTCGGCCCGGTCGGCCACTCCATCCCCCTCAGCCATAACTCACCATCATGGCAGGGAGGTTGCGGGCACTGAAGGGTTCGTCACGGGGGCACTGAAGTGCGTTTGCGTCACAAACGGAACTCAGTGCGCTGTTTACGTTGTAGAAGCGCAAGCCGGGCCGGGGCGAATTACGCGTCGATCCGGGTCAGGAACTCCCGCAACGCCGCGTTGAATTCCGCCGGGCGTTCCAGGTTCGGCAGGTGGGCCGCCCCCTCGACGACCCGGAGCGTCGAGTCCGGCAATGCCGCGTGCATCGCCTCCGCGTCCGCGACCGGTGTGTACGTGTCGTCGGCGCCGACGACGACCAGCGCCGGGACGGTGACCCGGGTCAGCAAGGTGCGGTAGTCGGGGCGTTCGGCGCGGCCGCGCAGGGCTGCTGCGGCGCCTTCGGGAGGCGCGGCCGTCATCATGCGGTGGACGTGGGCCTTGACCTGCGGTGAGGCGTACGGGGCGACCATCTTCTCCAGCACCTCGTCGGCGTATCCACGCATGCCCTCGGCCAGCAGCCGGTCGGCCATCTCGTTGCGGACCACCTTGCCCGCTGCCGTCTCCGCCGCCGGGAAGGTGTCCGCGAGGACGAGACCCCGGATGCGCTCGCCGAAGAGGCGGTAGCACTCCATCGCGATCTGGCCGCCCATCGAGAGGCCGGCCAGGACGAACTCCCGCACCTTCTGCTCGTCCAGCAGCGCCTCGATGTCGCGGGCGAAGTCGGAGAGCGGGGTGAGGCCGGGGACCACCGGGGAGGCGCCGTAGCCGCGCAGGTCGGGGGCGATGACCCGGCGGGATGCGGAGAACGCCTCGGTCTGCGGGGTCCACATCGTGCGGTCGAAGGGGTGGCCGTGGATGAGGACGAGGGGGAGCAGGGAGGTGTCTGCTCCTTTGTCCTCGTATGCGAGGAAGGGTGCCATGTGAACGACCCTAGATCCGGTCAACTCCTCGGTGCAATAAGATCTTTGCCCTCGGTGCAATCCTGGGAGGCCTGATGGACGACTACCGGCGTCTCGCCGACCGCATCGCCGACGACATCGCCGCCGGCCGGCTCCGCCCCGGCGAACGGCTGCCTCCGCAGCGCGTGTTCGCGCGTCGCCGCGGGATCGCCGGGTCCACGGCCGGGCGGGTGTACGGCGAGCTCGTGCGCCGGGGTCTGGTCGTCGGGGAGGTCGGCCGGGGTACGTTCGTCCGGGCGGCGCCTGTCATGTCGTACGGCCGTCCGCTCGTGGAAACCGCGACCGCCGCGCCCGTGAATCTGGAGCTCAACTACCCTTCCGCGCCCGGCCAGTCGGAGCTGCTCGCGCCCCCGCCCTCGCCCCGCTCCTGCGCCCCGATGTTCTGACGGAGGCCCTGCGTCCGGCGGCGGCCACCGGTACGGCTCCGGCACGGGAGGCGGCGGTCGGCCTGCTCGCCACGCCGAGCTGGCAACCGGCCCCTGCCCAGCTGCTCTTCACAGGCAACGCCCGCCAAGCCATCGCCGCCGCTCTCGCCTCCCTGGTTCCGCCGGGTGGTCGTGTCGGTGTTGAGCCGTTGACGTATCCGCTGGTCAAGGAGATCGCGGCGCGGCTCGGTGTCACCCTGGTGCCGCTCGCCGCAGACGAACGCGGCCCGCTCCCCCAGTCGATCGCCGCCGCCCATCGCACGGCCCGCCTGTCCGCGCTCTATCTCCAGCCGACGCTGCACAACCCCACGTCGGCGACGATGGATGAGGCGCGCAGGCGCGAACTGGCGGACTCCATAACCCACTTGGGCATTCCCGTCGTGGAGGACCGCATCTGGTCCTTCCTCGCCGATGCCGGAAGCGATGGCGCACCCTTCGCCGTGCACGCCCCCGAGCTGACCCACGTCGTCGACGGCCTGTCCAAACGGGTCGCGCCCGGGCTCACCGTGGGTTTTCTCGTCGTACCGCCGCGGCGGGTGGAGGCTGTGGCCGCCGCGATCCGGTCCGGGGGGGGTGGAGCGCGGGGCGGTTCGCGCTGGAGGCGGCCGTGCGGTGGTGCGGGGACGGGACGGTGGCGCGGCTGGTCGAAGGGAAGCGGGAGGACGCCGCGCGTCGGCAGCGGCTTGTCGCCCGGCACCTCGACGGGTTCGACATACGGTCCGATCCTCGCGCCTATTACGCCTGGTGGGAGTTGCCCGCGCCCTGGCGTGCGGACACGTTCACGGCCGCCGCGGCGGAGCACGGGATCGCGGTGACTCCCGGGCCCGCGTTCGCCGTGGATCCGGCGAGGACGCCGGACGCGGTCAGGCTCGGGCTCGCGTCCGTTCCTGAGCCGGATCTGGAGCGGGCGTTGCGGACCCTCGCCGGCGTCGTACGAGGTGGCATCCGAGGGCCACGGTGAGGCCGACGGCGACGAGGAGCCAGGAGACCGTGCGCAGGGTGGTGGTGAGGGCGTCGTAGACGGTGCCCGCGGCCGGGCGGTGGGTGTCCTCCGGCAGGTCGGCGAGGGTGAGGCGGCGGCCGATCTCGACGGCGAGGGTGAGGAACGCGCCGCCGAGCGCCGTGCCGAGAGCGGTCGCGGTGAGGGCGCGGCGGCGGCAGGCGGCGACTGCGATGCCGGTGAATGCGGCCACGGTGGCCGCCACGGGGAGCCAGAAGGCTGCGACTTCTAGCACGTGGGTTCCTTCCGGAGGTGCCGCGGTGGTTCGTCTGCGGGTCCGTTGTGGCTGGTCGCGCCCACGCGGCGGAGCCGCATATTGATGCAGCCCCGCGCCCTTTCAGGGCGCTCCTCTTCATGCAACTCCCTGGTGAGCGGGTGCGCGACCTCGCCGACTGCATACGGGGGCTCTCTCCGGTGGAGGGTTCACCCGATCGGGTGTCTCATGGTTCTGGGGAGAGGAGGCCGATCATGCGCACCACCCCGGCCCTGCGGACCCTGGCCGTAGCCCTGCTGACCGGCGGAAGCCTCGCCGTCTCGACGGCGGGCGGCACGGCACACGCCGGCAGCGGAGGATCCTCCGGTCCGATCTGGGGCACTGTCGTCTCCGCGACGAAGCTCGACCTGAGGCAGTCGCCGACCGTCCACTCGCACGTCGTCGCCCGGCTGGCACCGGGCAGTCAGGTCCGTGTCGACTGCCGGGTCGTCGGACAGAGCGTCAACGGAAACCCGTACTGGTACCGGCTCGTCGGCGTCCAGGCGTGGGCGAGCGCCGCCTTCATCGACACCAACTGGTGACCGGGGGAAGGGAAACAGGGGAGCGCGTGGGCTCCGGCCGGCCGTGCCGGGGCCCACGCGTGGGCGTCTCCCGTCCAAGCGGGGCCGGGTGTCAGACCGCTGTGGGAGGCTCCGTCGATGGAATCTTCGATGGTGATTGAGACCCTGTGGGACCGGATCCAGGCTCGGGACTGGGCAGGTGTCGCCGAGTTGATCGCGGAGGATGTCGTGGTCGAGTGGCCGATCAGCCTCGAACGCATCATCGGCCGGGAGAACTTCGTCGCGGTGAACCGTGAATATCCGGAGGGCTGGTCGATTCGGGTGCTCAAGGTGGTGGCCGAGGGCGACGAAGTCGTCTCCGAAGTCGAAGTGCCACACGACAGTCTTGGCGTCTTCCGCGCAGCATCGTTCTGGACTGTCCGTGACGGACAGATCGTCCGTGGGACGGAGTACTGGACGAGCCTGGGGGCGGACCCGCGGCCTGAATGGCGGGCCGCCCTCGTCGAACCGATGGAGTAGTCGTCAGCGCGGGAGGGGGTTTCCCTCGGCGTCCTCGTGCGTGTAGTAGCGGTAGAAGAACACCGTGAAGATGGCGGCCGTGATGAGCAGGCTCATCACCGTGGAGCGCAGCACGCTCGCCCCCGACTGGCTGTAGAGGAACCCGAATGCCGCGCCGGCGAAGGCGGACTTCGTCATCGAGTGCAGTTCCCGCTTCAGACGGGGGGCCAGTGTCGCCACGGCGATGCAGAGCACGATGAACGCGAGCGCGGTGGCGAAGCCGAACAGGATGTTCCAGCCGGTGATCTCGCCACCGGAGCGCCGGTTGGCCGCGGCCCAGTAGCCGTAGACGAGCCCGAGGACCACGGGAATCGCATACCTCGCGACCTTGTGGGTGCGCTCGCTGAAGACGTCGGGTGTGGGGAGCCGTGTGGCCGGTCCCCCGGACCTTGGTGCCGCATGAGCCATGGGAGGACTCCTCTCTTGTCGCCCCTGTCATCCAGAGCACACCTGGGCGGGTTCTCTGGCAAGTCGGTGGGAAACCCGCTTGGCCCCGGTCCGGATGCGGCCCGCGCCCGGCCGTGCTTCGCTGGCGTCATGAGCGGGCGCGGACTGAGGCCGGTGGGCGGTCGGCGCCCGCTCGTACGACTGCTGCCGGACGCCGTGCCCCGGGATGTGCTGCAAAGCCACCAGATGCTGCGGGTCCGGGACCGGAGCGTCGCCTGGGTGCCGCCGCTGCTGGTGCTCGTGGGCATTCTGATCGTCGACTGGAACACCACCCGGGACTTCCGGATCATCACCTGGATCGTGCTGGTGCCGGGTATCGCCGCCGCGATCTGCGGGGTGTGGGGCACGGCCGCGTACGCGGTGCTCGCGACCGTCGTCTACCCCATCGCGGACAGTGCCTGGCCGAACGAGTACCAGGCCGGACCGGCCGACTTCTACCTCGTCGCCGTCGGCAGTGTGCTGGCCGTGCTGGCCTGCGCGGTGCGGGTGCGCGGCGAGCGCCGCATGCTGCACATGCGGGACGTCGCCGAGACCACCCGCCGTACCGTGCTGCGTCCGCTGCCGCCGGGCTGGGGCGGCCTGGAGCACGCGGCGGTGTATCTGTCCGCCGATGTCGAGGCACGTGTCGGCGGCGACTTCTACGACATCCAGCCCGGCCCGCACGGCACGCGCGTCCTCCTCGGCGACGTGCAGGGCAAGGGCCTCGGCGCGGTCGAGGCGGCGGCCGCGCTGCTGTGCACGTTCCGCGAGGCCGGCTATCACGAGCCGGACCTGGCGACGGTCGCCGACCGCCTGGAGGTGCGGATGCTGCGGCACTGCGGGCACGTCACTGCGCTCGGCCGCGACGACGGCGACCGCTTCGCCACCGCCGTCCTGCTCGGCTTCGCCGACCGGGAACCCGACGACGTCCGGTCCGTCGTCTTCGCCCACGAGCCGCCGCTCCTCGTCGGCCCCGACGGCGTACGCTCCCTGCCGTCCGGCGACACCCTCCCCCTCGGCCTGAGCACCCTCGCCCCCGCCCAGGGCCCGCCGCCCGTCCAACGGGTGAGCCTCGCGCCCGGCGAGACGCTGCTGCTGACCACGGACGGCGTCACCGAGGCCCGCGACCGCGACGGCGTCTTCTACCCGCTCGCCACGGAGGTCGCCCGCGCCGTCGCCGCCGATCCGCGCACCGTCGAACCCCGCCGCCTCGTCGCCTTCGTACGGGAGGGCGTGCTGCGGCACTGCGGGGGAAGGCTGGCCGATGACACCACAGTGTTCGCCGTACGGCGGCTCAGGCCCCGGGACGCACGGGACAGTTGACGGTTTGCGGTCCTGACACCCACCTTTGCAGCCGCAGCGGTTACGGTGCTGCGGTAAGTGATCGACGGGGGATTGGGAGGGACGATGCCCGGAACCGTGCTGCTGCTGGCGGCTTCGCCGCTGGGCAAGGGGCGAATGGTGGACGCCGCGTCCGTGCTTCCCGTCCTCGCGGCCGTCCCGCCCGCCGTCCTGTCCGGCACGGACACCGCGAACGTCGTCGAACTCGCCGACCCGCTTGAGCCGCAGGCCGTCCTCACCCGGCTGCGCGCCGCCGCGGGCACCCCCGGCCCGCTCACCGTCTTCATCACCGGCCAGCTGCAGATCGACCGCCGGCAGTACCTGCCGCACCTGGCGCTGGCCCGGACGACGCCGTCGACGGTGCGGTACACGGCGTTCCCGTGGCACTGGGTGCGGGAGGAACTGCGGCTGCGGGCGGCGGGAACCACGACCCTCGTCCTCGATCTGCACGCCGATGCGGAGACCTGGGACCATCTGCGGACCCGGCCCTTCGACTCGGGCGGCAACAACGCCGTCTACGGCCGTATCGCGCCGCCGCCTCCCCGGCGGACCGTGGCGGTGCCGTCGTACATGAAGGCCGTGGCGACGATTCTGCGCAGCGGGCACCGGCCGCCGCTGGAGCAGTTGCATCAGCAGGCGTTGAGCCGGATCGCCAACGAGGGTTCGTACGGTGACCTGGTGCTGACGCCGTCGGCGGTACCGATGCCCGTTCCCGTGCCGCGCCCGCAGCATCCGCCGGAGGTCGCCGATCCGCACTCCGCGATCAGCGCCGCCGTGCAGGCGGAGCGGCACGACGACGCCGACGCGCTCGCCGCGCATCAGGAGCAGGCCGCGGTGCGGGCATACGGCCCCGGTTCCGGACAGGCCCTGCACTGGGCCGAGGTCCGCGCGGATCTGGCCATGTTCGCCGGGGACCCCGTCCGCAGCTGCCGTACCTGGCTGGGCGTCGCCTCCGCGCGGCTGGCGGCCGGGCAGGCGCCGTCCGACCCTGCCGTCGAGGCCGCCGTCGACCGGGCGCACCACCAGTGGGGCCGGATCGCCGACCCGGCGCGGGCCCGCGAACTCGGGCCCACCCTGGCCGACTTGAGGGCACGGGTGCCGGGGCGTCGGCAGGGCGCGCTGGATCACATCCAGCGGCATCTGAACCAGCTCCAGACACAGAGTCAGTCCGCTTGACGTGCTCCCTGACCTGAAAGGCCAGGGATTCCCGCCTGGGTCGTCTGACCCGAACCTCGGTCGATGGGTGCTCAGCCGGGCGGATAGTCGCCCAACATGTAGATGAGCGCGATGCCGACGAAGTACAGGCCGATCGGTACCGCATGCCAGGCCCGGCCGTGCTCCCCGACCAGTTGAAGCGCGACGAAACCCCAGTTGGCCAGCAGGGCGAGCATGACGGTGACATCGATGAGGGATATCGAGTGCCACACGCCCGCCATGAGTTGCCGTTGGCCTCGGTACCTGTTCGCCAGCAGGATCAGGCACAGGACGAACGAGCCGACGCCGAAGCCGACAGCCACCTGCCAGGTCGGGTATCGGCCGAGCTGCGTCTCGGCCACCCACAGCGACGCCGTCGTGCAGCTCAGGATCAACACCGCGCCGATCCAGAAACAGACGAGCCCGCTTCGAGTGATCATGACTACGCGACCTCCACACCCGTCCCGGGCGTCACGAACTCCTCGTGACGTTCAGGAGTGCGATGAGCAGCGCGCAGGTGATCGCCACCCCCTGGACGGCCTTCGCCCAGCCGGGCGCCGGCTCACCGCGCTTGATCGCCGAACGTATGGCCGGGAAGGCGACCAACAGCCCGACGAGGGCGAAAGGCGCCAGCAGCAGGGTCAACCAGTCGACCTGTACGGGTGTCATCTCGGATCTCCCTCTCCCACTCGATGACCGGCGCCACATCATGGGCGCGCACCCCCGGGACCCCTCCCGCTCGGCGCAACCTTCCACCCACGGCTCCCGTCTTTGAGGGAGGATTCGGCCACCCCACCCGCGAGCGGAAGGCCGGGCATTGGACACTGATGTTGCCGAGTGGACCGTTTCCGGTGACGGACGCGAGCGAAGGAGCTCGCGGCGTCCCGGCGTCTGGTTCGCCGTGCTGCTGTTCGCCGGAGTCAGTGTCGTCGTGGGCTGCCGGGTCGCCGACACCGATGGCATCACGCCCGTCCCGCAGGTCCTCGCGTTCCTGCCCTGGCTGCTCGTGCCCACGGGTCTCGGACTGCTGTGCACGCTGCTCGCGCGGTGGTGGGTGGGGGCGGTGTGGGGTGTCGTCCTGCTGGGCCTGCTGGCGTGGTTCATCGAGCCGTACGGCAAGAGCGCCCAGCCGACCGGGCCCGTCCTCGCCTCGTTCCGCGTGCTCACCTCGAACGTCGAGTTCGGGCAGGCCACCGGTGCCCTCGTCGAGACCGTACGACGTGACAAGCCGGACATCGTGTTCGTGGAGGAGTGCGACTTCGCCTGCGACGAGGTGCTCAAGCGCGACCTCGCCGACGACTATCCGCACCGCGAGGCCGTGATCGCCGGTGGCTCCGAGGGGTCGGTCATCCTCAGCCGCTTCCCGCTCAAGGGCACCGACGGCGTGCCCGGCACCATGGCCATGCCCGGCGCCGTCGCCGACGTGCGCGGGCACGACGTACGGCTCCAGCTCGCGCACCCCATGCCGCCGCTGCCCGGGCAGACGGACGTATGGCGCCGGGAGCTGGGCGCCCTGCGCGACTACGTGAGCGCCGACGAGCAGACCCCCACCATCCTGGCCGGCGACTTCAACGCCTCTCAGGACCACGCCGCCTTCCGCCGCATCCTGGACGCCGGGCTGCGCGACGCGGCCCGGCTCACCGGCTCCGACCGCACGCCCAGCTGGCCGACCCGGACGACACCGACGTTCGGCGCACAGATCGACCATGTGCTGCTGTCCCCGGACTTCTCCGCACGCACGGCCCGCTTCGTGGACCTCGGCGACACCGACCACCGGTCGCTGCTGGTCGACATCACGCTCCACCAGCGGGGATGAGGATGTCAGGGGCGAACATAATGGGGCCATGTCCCGAGAGTTCCCCATCGGCCTGACGCCCCCCGACTGGCTGGTCCGGAACCTCCGGTCCGAACCGGCGCCCGTCAACTGGCCCGCCGTCGCCCGCGCCGCCCTCGCCATGGCCCTGCCCCTGGCCATCGGCCTCGCCGTCGACCGGCCCGCCTACGGCGCCCTCGCCTCCATGGGCGCGCTGTCGGGAGTCATCGGCGACACCGCCGACGCCTACCGGATGCGGATCCTCACCATCGCCGTCCCGCAGCTCTTCGGCGCCGTCGGCATCACCCTCGGCTCGCTGGTCTACGGGCACGGCTGGCTCGCGGTCGCCGCCGTCACCGGCGTCGCGCTCGTCTCCGGGATGATCTCGACGATCGGCGCGGTCGCCTCCGTATCGGGGCTGCTGCTGCTCCTCAACTCCGTGGTGGGCGCGGGCCTGCCGATGCCGGGCGAGTGGTGGCTCGCGCCGGCGCTGGTGAGCGGCGGCGGGCTCCTCGTACTGCTGCTCGCGCTGCTGGCCTGGCCGCTGCGGGGCGGGGTGCCGGAGCGGACGGCGGTCGCGGACACCTACCGGACGGTGGCCGAGCTGCTGGCGGCGACCGATGATCCCGACGCGTACGACGACGCCCGCCACGCCGTCACCCAGTCGCTGAACCAGTCGTACGACCTCGTCCTCGCCCGGCGCACCCGCCACCACGGCCGCAGCCCCGAACTCACCCGGCTGCTCGCCCAGTTGAACGCGATCACGCCCGTAGTGGAGGCCGCCCCCGCGGCCCACCTGACCGGAAAGCCGCTCCCGCCGGAGGTCCCGGCAGCGGTCCGGCACGTCGCGGAGGCCATCGACACCGGCTACACCGGCCCGATCGGGCTCGACCTGCCGGTGGCCGTGAGCGAGACGAACCGCGCCATGAACCACGCCGTGCGCCACGCGGCCTCCGTCGTCACCGCCCCGGACATCGATCCCCTCGGCATCGACGACCGCCTCGGCCGCCCGGCCGCCCTCCGCATCCGCGCCGCCCAGGCCGGACGGAACGTGATCTTGTCCGCCAACTCCTGGCGCTACGGCCTGCGCCTGGCCCTGTGCATCGGCCTGGCCCAGGTCCTGGTGTCGATCATCACGGTCCCGCGCTCCTACTGGGTGGCGCTGACCATCACCTTCGTCCTCAAGCCCGACTTCGGATCGGTCTTCTCACGGGCGCTGCTGCGGGCCCTCGGCACGGTCACCGGCCTCGTCGTCGCGGCGGCGGTGCTCTCCCAGGTGCCGCGGGGCTGGTGGGACGTACCGGTGATGCTGCTGCTCGCCCCGCTGATCCCCGCGCTCACCCCGCGGGGCTACGGCTACCAGACCGCCGCCATCACCCCGGTGATCCTCCTCCTCTCCGACATCCTCAACCACCAGGGAACGGGCCTGCTCCTGCCCCGCCTGGTCGACTCCCTCATGGGCTGCGCGATCGCGCTGATCGCGGGCTACCTGCTCTGGCCGGAGAGCTGGCACGTGCGCGTGGGCGACCGTCTCGCGGACGCGGTGGCGGACACGGCGACGTATGTGGAGGCGGCCTTCGGCAAGGGCGAGGACCCGGCCGCCCGCGCCCGCATGCGCCGCCGCCTCTATCGCGACCTCTCCGTCATCCGCACGGAGTTCCAACGCGCCCTGACCGAACCCCCGCCCACCGGCCGCCGTGCCGCCGCCTGGTGGCCACTGGTCGTCGCCGTGGAACGGATCGTCGACGTGACAACGGCGGCACGGGTGCGGGTGAAGCACGGCGCGGCCCCTCCCTCGGCCGCAGAGGTCGCTCAAGTAACCCTGCAACTCCGGGAACTGGCCGAAGGACTACGAGAGGCCGACGTCCTGTACGAGGTCCGCACCGACCTGACCGGCCCATCGGGAAGCGTCCTGGAGCCACTCCGCCAGGAGGTGGCGGCAGCCAGATCAATCGCCTCCCCACACTGACCACCAGAATGGGTGCGGGACCGCCCTGTGCAGGAGGACGGCCCCGCACCCATGTGGGGGGTGGGGTTCGGTAGCGCCCCGAAGGGGCGCGGGGAACTGCGCGCCCAGCCACAACGGACCCGCAGACGATCAACGGCCTATCGCGGCAGCCGCACAGCGCCTAGCGGGACTTGCTCAGCGACTTGTCACTCATCGCCGTCTCCAGCGCCGCAGCAAGCCCGTTGGCCCACAACTGCTCCACGCGGGCACGCTCATTCGCATCCGGGTTGGCATTCGTGCAGGACGGACCAGGGCCACCCCCCGACATCAGCTCACTGCACGGACCCTCGTAATGATCAGGCAGACCAAGGACGTGCCCCGTCTCATGCGCGGTGACGCGAGTCGAGTCGTACTCCTCGTTCTGCGCGTAGTCGAGGAAGATGTAGCCGCCACCGTGCCCGTCGGTCGAGGCGTACGAGCCCCTCGGATCGTTGCCCTCCCGGTAGGTGAAGTCCGCGTTCGAGCCCTCCTGCAGCTGGACGTTGGACACCGCGCCGTTCCAGATCTCCGTGCTACGGGCTATCTGGGAGCTGAACGTCGGCGCGGCGGAGGCGTCGTAGGTGACGGTGACGGCCGCGGCGGCGTTCGGCTGCGCGGCGCGCTTCTCGGCGACCGACTTGAGGACGGCCTCGAAGAAGGCACGGCTCGCGTCGGCGTCGGGGGACGCCGCGGTGTAGCCGGCGTGGGCGGGGACCGCGGTGGCGGCCGGGGTCGCGGCGGCCGGAACCGCCGTGCCCAGACCGACCGTTGCGACACTGAGGCCGAAAGCTGCCGCGGCCATGACAGACGTACGGATACGCATCGATGACTCCTAGGTGGGGGGTGAGTCGTCATCGCTGAGTCTCGGCGCCTGTGGCGCGGCTGTGATGATGGCAACCGGCGATAGCACCGTCCTATCGCGCACCGTGCCCGCGCCCAATTCGCGTATGTCAGCAGCCATTTGTGCGTCTGGTGGAACCTGTGTCCCCGCTTTAGTCTCCCAGGGCATGGAGCTCGAGGTGAGACATCTACGCGCGCTGTGCGCCATCGCCGACACCGGCAGTCTGCACCGGGCCGCCCGCCAACTCGGCGTCGCCCAGCCGTCGCTCAGCACCCAGCTGCGCCGCATCGAGCAGGAGCTGGGCGGCACGCTGTTCACCCGGGAACGGAGCGGCTGCCGGCCCACCCCGCTGGGCCGGCTGGTGCTCAGCCGTGCCCGCCCGGTCGTGGCCGACATGCGCTCCCTGGTCGCCGAGGCACGCGCCGCCGCCACCGGCGGACCGCAGCTGCGCGTGGGCTCCACCGCCAGCGCGGCCCTGGCGGGCTGGCTGCGCCGGCTGCGGGCGCTTTTGCACGAACCGACCCTCCACATGGACGTCTCCCCGAACGCCCTGCTGCGCATGGTCGCCGACGGCCAGCTGGACGTCGCCTTCGTCCACGAGGTCGAGGGCTGCCCGCTGCGCATCCCCGAACAACTGCGCCTGCGTGTCCTGATCCCCCGCGAACCGCAGTTCGTGTCCCTGCCCGCCGACCATCCCGCGACCGCGCACCCGGTGGTCCGGCTGACCGACCTGTCCGGGGACCGCTGGATGATCGACCCCACCGTCGACGGCGAATGGGACGCCGTCCGGCGCATGTTCCGCGCCGCCGGGGTCAACCCCCGTGTCCTGCACGGCGATTACCACACGGCCGCCGCCCTGGTCGCGACCGGCGAGGTCGTCACGGTCTGCCAGCCGACCTGTCTGCCCCGCCCCGGGATGGCGGTACGACGGCTGTACGGCGACCCGCTCGGCGTACGGCTGATGCTCGCGGCCCGCACCGAGACGGACCTCGACGGCGTGTATCCCGCGCTGGAGCAGGCGTACCGGGAAGCGGCGCGGGAGGCACCGGCGTACCGGGAGTGGCTGGAACGCGACGGTGCGGGTCGGCCGGTCCCGGCGCTGCCGTGACGGCGGCCTGGTCAACTCCGCGCGGGCGGTGAATCGTTACGTCGTTCTCGTGCGAGTGACGCAGGGCGAGTTCAGGGGCGCGTACAGGTAATGATCAATCCTGTTCAACCGCCCTCCCGATAAGGGGATTTTCCATGCGTCGCACCGCCTCCGTCATCCTCGGCACCCTGGCCCTCGCCTCAGCCGCGGCCCCGGCCGCCACCGCCGTGCCCGACCCGTCGGCTGCCGTCACCTGCCTCGCCGAGGCTCCGGGCGCCGTCACCGGACTCGTCGACCCGGCCGCCCTGCTCGACCCGACCGGCCTCGCGGCCCCGGCCGAGCTTCCGGCCGTGAACTGCGTGACGGCTCCCTGAGCTGCACGGACATACGGATGCGGGCCGCTTTCCTGAAGAGAGCGGCCCGCATCCGTATGCGTACCGGGTGCGATCAGGCGCCGATGTCGCAGCCGTCCTTGCGCCATACCGCCACGAC